>CAZNBB010000004.1:3379-46041 GCA_964571225.1 uncultured Gammaproteobacteria bacterium | reverse complement strand
CAGGCCGTTCACAGCCAGATCCAGGGCCTGTTGTGGATCCATGGGTTCGGTCAGGTCGCAGTCGTTCAGCAGCCCGTCGACGCCTTTATTCCAGGACGAAGCGCGCACTGATAGGTCAGGCAACGTACGAAAATAATTTTCCACGACATCGTTCAACCGCCTCCACAGCGCAGTACGTTCACTGCAGTGCAGGCCCAATGGATCCCTCGCAGGTCGCAACAAGAAATTCGGATCGCTCACGGATTCATTTCCTCGCACCTATCGCGACGCGATGTGCATATTCGAGGCCAGTACAGCGACATCCCCTTTGACACATCGGGGTCTCTGCACTACGGTAGGAATGACTAGCTGTGCGGTCCGTAACTAACTGCGTTTGGAACGCGTTAATTGCGGGGAAACAGTGACACAATGTCACGACAACGGTACAGGGCGCAGCAAAACCGTTATGGCCAGAACCTTGGCTATTCGCCTGAGCCAACCGCCGGGGCCCCTTCACCTCCCCCCGATGCTGCCGGATACATGTCCGCCCGGTTCGCGTAGCCGATGATCGTATCGACCCGACCCGAGCCTGTGTCCTCCGACTCGTTGCGCTCGTTGCTGACCGTACGCCGGATCTGCGGGGTTAGCCATGTCCTATCCTGAACTTGCCAGCCACATAGAACGTATCGAGTCCGCTGTAGCCGGAGGCGCAGCATCCCGTGGCATCGACTCCTACATTTCCCGTTCCTGGCGCCGGTGTCTGGTGGAGCATGAACTGGACCCCGGCGAACAGCGCCAACCCGTCATCATCGAGCGCAGTCAGTTAAAGGAACGTCGTGAACAGCTGGAACGGCTGCTGTCGATCGCCACCACTGAAATGACGAACCTGTACCAGCAGGTGGCCGGCTCCGGCTACGCCATTCTGCTAACCGATGCGGATGGGGTGGTACTGAACTACGTGGGCGACCCGGCGTTCAATGACCAGGCCAGCGGCAGCGGGCTTATGAACGGCGCCATATGGAGCGAGCAGGCACAGGGGACCAATGGGATGGGAACCTGTCTGGTGGAACGCAAACCGGTCGTGGTCCACCACGATGACCATTTCCTGGCCAAGAATACCACCCTCACCTGCTCGGCGGCCCCCATCCGCAATCCGGAGGGCAATCTCATCGCGGTGCTGGACGCCTCCAGCGCATCGCGCATGGCCCAGCAGCACACCATGGTGCTGGTCAACATGTCCGCCCAGCTCATCGAGAACCGCATCTTTATTTGCGCGCACCGGGAACAGTACATTGCCCGTTTCCACAGCCGCGCGGAGTTCGTGAGCACGCTTGGCGAAGGTGCGCTGGCGTTCGACGGCGCCGGACGCATTCTGGGGGCCAATCGCAGCGCCCTGTTCCAGCTCGACCTGCGATCCCAGAACGAAATCACCGGTCGACTGATCTCGGAGATCTTCGATATTCCGCTGGCATCCCTGATGGATCAGGCCATACGCCAGCCGTTCCACCCCATCCCTCTGCACTATGCCCGCGACGGAAAGCGCTTCTTCGCGGTGGTTCAGCGTCCCGACCGCGACCAGGGGACCACCCGCCCGGAGCGGCCGGCAGTACGCCGCGAGCGGGCCTGCCCCAACGATTCCAGCGCCCTGGAGACGCTGGAGTTCGGCGACCCGCACATAGCGAACAACATCCGGCGGTCGAAAAAGCTGGTGGGGCGCGGGATACCATTGTTGCTGTATGGAGAAACCGGCACCGGCAAAGGGCTGTTCGCCAAGGCCCTGCACAGATACAGCAATCGCGCCGACAAGCCGTTCGTGCCGGTGAACTGTGCGGCGATTCCCGAGACCCTGATCGAAAGCGAGCTGTTCGGCTACAAAGCCGGCGCTTTCACGGGCGCTAACCGCCAGGGCAACAGGGGCAAGATCGTTCAAGCCAACGGCGGCACGCTGTTCCTGGACGAAATCGGGGACATGCCGCTCGCCTTACAGGCGCGCCTGCTGCGGGTGCTGGAAGACAAGGAGATCGTCCCACTGGGGGGCGAGACGCCCACCAAAGTGGACATCAATATCATCAGCGCCACCCATCGTGACCTTAACCAGCTTATTGCCCACGGTAAATTCCGCGAAGACCTGTACTATCGACTGCATGGAATGGCGCTGACCATGCCGCCGCTGCGGGAGCGCGCGGACAAACAGCATCTGATCGAGCATATATTGACCCTGGAGCAGGACGAGGGTCCGCCCGTCCAGATCGATCACGATGCACTGCTTCTGCTGATGGAGTACGACTGGCCGGGCAACGTGCGGGAACTGTGCAACGCCCTGCGCACGATGATCGCGCTGTGCAGCAACCGTTGCATCACAGTCGCCGATCTACCCGAGGAAGTGCGCCTGCGCAACTCCGGCGCCGTCCCCCCGGATGCCCAGTCGGACGCGGTCAAGGAGCAACTGCGCAATCCTCTGGCCACCGCGGAATACAACATCCTCATGCAGGAACTGGAAGCCATGCGGTGGAACATCGCCAAGGTGGCGCGCAAGTTCAACGTCAGTCGCAATACGCTGTACCGGAAGATGAAACGCTTCGGAATCACCCCGCCACGTTAGTGGTCCACGGCATGCGGTAGCCCCCGGCAGACGGACGGCTGGTACAGCTCTTGCACTGTGGATTGGCAGACGTCATGCTGTCCACAGGAGCTGTCATGTCCGAAACACGATTCGCCGTCACCGTGGAACCCGGGCAGCTGCACTTCAACGCTGCCCATTTCATTACGTTCAACGACACCTGCGAAAATCTCCACGGTCACAATTTTCACGCCCGTGTCGAGGCCGTCGGCGTCAATAATCCGGACGGCTACGTACTGGACTTCGTGGAACTGACCAAGCTGGCCGCCGGCATCTGCCAATTCCTGAATGACAAAGTTCTGCTCCCCGGCCGCAGCGAGGTCGTGAACCTGGAGCGGGACGGCGACGTCGTTCACGTCGCTTCCTACGGTCGGCGATTTGTTCTCCCTGCAGACAACTGCGCGGTGTTGCCGGTGAGCAATACCACTGCCGAGCTGCTTGCCTGGTACATCGGCGACCGGCTGCTGGAGGAAATGCGCAAAGACGGCGGGCTGGACCACGTCGAATACCTGCAGGTGGCCGTGGAGGAAGCCGACCGCCAGTGGGGAATCTGCCGTCGCGAGGTACGGGATGTACGCTGAAAGGAACCGGCCACGCTTCGCCTGGGGCATCACCGGATCGGGGCACTATCTGCAGGAATCGCTGGCACTGGCGGCCGAGCTCGAGGCCGTGGATCTGTTTCTCAGCAAAGCCGCCGGCGAAGTGCTGCAGATGTACGGCCACCGCCTCACCGACCTGCGCGAACGCATGCGGGTGTACACCGATAACACGGCCAGCGCGCCGCCGGTGGGCGAGTTCTATCACGGTCAATACCACACCATGGTGGTGGCACCGGCCACCTCCAACACGGTGGCCAAATGCGTGTGGGGCGTGTCGGACACCCTGGTCACCAACATATTCGCTCAGGCGGGCAAGTGCCGCATCCCGGCCATCGTATTCGCCTGCGACACCGAGCCCGAGATGCGCACGGACGCCCCGGAAGGTCCGGTGATGGTGTACCCGCGGCGCATCGACCTGGAGAACACCGAGCGCCTGCGCGGGTTCGAACATACTCAGGTGGTCACCACCCTGGAACAACTACAGGCCGCGTTGGCGGAGCGGGTCAAATGGCTGAGCACCTGCTGTTCCTGACCGGCAAGCTGGCCGAGCGCAACCTGCACCGGGTTCTGGAGCAAATGCAGCCCACCGGCTTCGAGTACTCCGTTCACCAGATGGGCGTCAGTGTGGCCGCTCTTATGACCACGGACATGATAGAACGCCGGCTGACCGATACCGCCGGCGCGGACCGCATCGTCATCCCGGGCCGCTGCCGCGGAGACCTTCCGGCGCTGACCCGTGCACTGGGGGTGCCGGTGGAACGGGGGCCCGACGAACTCAAGGATCTTCCCGCTTACTTCGGACTGCAGACGGTCGGAGCGGACCTCAGCCGCTACGACGTGACCATTTTCGCCGAAATCGTCGACGCCCCGCACCTGGACGTGGACGCCATCCTCGCCCAGGCGGCCCGTTACCGGGCCGCCGGCGCCAACGTCATCGATCTCGGCGGCCTGCCGGGAACTCCCTTTCCTCATTTGGAAAAGGCCGTGAGGCGGCTGCGGGACAGCGGCTACAAGGTCAGCTTCGACTCGCTGGACCCCCAGGAACTGCGCTGCGGCGCCCAGGCCGGCGCCGACTACCTGCTTAGTCTCACCGAGGACACCTTGGATATCGTCGAGGGGTACCCCGCCACCGTGCCGGTGCTCATTCCCCGCGACCATGGCGACTTGAAGTCCCTGGAGCGGGCCATGGCCGCCATGAACGAGCAGGACCGGCAGTACCTGGTGGATCCCATACTGGATCCGATCCATTTCGGCTTCACCGAATCGGTGTCACGCTATCGGGACCTTCGGCGCAGCCACCCGGACGTTGAGATGCTGATGGGCATCGCCAACGTCACCGAATTGACCGACGCCGACACGGCCGGTATCAACGCGGTGCTGATGGGCATCGTCTCGGAGTTACGCATCACCAACGTACTGACCACCCAGGTGAGCCCCCACGCCCGCCGTGCCCTGGCGGAGGCCGACCTGGCACGGCGGGTCATGTACGCAGCCCGCGAGTACCACAGCCTGCCCAGGGACATCGACGCCGGACTGCTGGCCCTGCACGAACGGGCGCCGTTTCCCTACGACGCCCAGGAGATCGCGGAACTGGCCGGCGAGGTACGCGACCCGAGCTTTCGAATCCAGGTCAGTGCCGAGGGCATTCATGTGTACAACCGCGACGGATTGCGCACAGCCACAGAACCGTTCGCGTTCTATCCCGACCTCGGCGTGGAAGGCGACGCGAGCCATGCCTTCTATCTCGGTGTCGAACTGGCGCGCGCAGAGATTGCCTGGTCCCTGGGCAAGCGCTACGTGCAGGACCAGCCTCTGCGCTGGGGTTGCGCGGCGCCCGCCGGACAACCTGCAGCGGAAGGCACCCCGCCCGCAGCCAGCGGGACCTTCAACGGCGGCACCCGCACGGAGAGTGAATCATGATCAGAGAGACTGTGCTCACCACCCGCTCGAGTGACGGCCGTATTCACATCGCACCCATGGGGGTTCACGAACGACCGGACGGGCTGATGATCGCCCCTTTTCGGCCCTCCGCCACCCTGGACAACCTGCTCCGCGAAGGTTTTGCAGCCATCAACTGCGTCGACGACGTGCGGATAATCGCCGGTTGTCTGACCGGTCGACGGGACTGGCCTACAGCCGCCACCGAACGGGTCCCCGGCGCCCGTCTGGCCGATGCCCTGTCGCACCAGGAAGTGGCCCTCGACCGCGTGGAAGATGACCCGCTGCGTCCGCGCCTGTTGTGTCGGATCGTCCACGAAGGGACCCATAAGCCTTTCCGCGGCTTTAATCGAGCCCAGGCCGCGGTGGTGGAAGCCGCCATCCTGGCGAGCCGCCTGCACATGCTGCCTTCGGAAAAGATCGAGCAGGAACTGGCGTATCTGACCATCGCCATGGACAAGACGGCCGGAGCCCGGGAGCGCGAGGCGTGGAACTGGCTGATGGAGAAAATCGAGACGTTCCGGCGACACCAGCGAGAGGCCTGCGCATGACCGCCCTGCTGGCCAGTGTCAGCAGCACGCTCGAGGCTGTCACCGCCATGGAAGCCGGCGTCGACGTCATCGACCTGAAGAATCCCGCCGCCGGCGCCCTCGGTGCGGTCAGCGATACTATGGCGCGCGAGGTCGTGGCGCGGGTCGACGGACGGGTACCGGTGAGCGCCACCGTCGGCGACCTCCCCCTGCTGCCCCCGCGGGTGGTCCGGGCGGTGGCGGAAAAGGCCGCCACCGGTGTGGATTACGTGAAGCTGGGACTGTTCGGCGACGGCGATATGACCGGCACGCTGTCGGCCCTGCAGCCCATCGCCGGCTCAACCGTCAAGCTGGTGGCCGTCCTGTTCGCCGACCGGGGCGTCGATCTCGACCTCTTGCCCGCCATTGCCGAGGCAGACTTTGCCGGTGCCATGCTGGACACCGCCGATAAACGCGCCGGCGGCCTGCGTCGGCATGCGAATAACAGGCTCCTGCACAGCTTCGTGAACCGCTGTCGTGACCTGGGCCTGCTGTGCGGATTGGCGGGTTCGCTCGGCACTGCAGACATCGCACCGTTACTGGAAGTGGCGCCCGATCTGCTGGGCTTTCGGGGCGCCCTGTGCCGGCGCGGGCAACGCACTAAGGGCCTGGACGCTCGTGCGGTCGCATCCATAAGGAGTCTCATACCCCTAAAAGACCGAACCGCTCCGACGGCCATATCCGTTCATAAAAGGCATGGGCCGTTGCGCCAGAGCGGGACTGCACGCTGAGCCCCAGCCGCCCAAGACAAAGCCGCTGCGGCCCCTTATCGGCCGTGACAATGTCACCCCACATCCACCGGGTACATGCAAACGGCAATGCAGGCAGGCCGTGGACTACTGAGCCGCGGAACCGAGCAATGGGCGCCGCGCCGTCTCGTGCATGAGCATGATGGGCACAAGCGCGATGGCCGCCGCACCCATCACGTAGAACGCGGGCATATAGTCGTTGCCGCTGCTCGATACCAGCCATTGGATGACGAAAGGCGCCGTGCCCCCGAACAGCGATGTGGAGACGTTGTAGGCGATGGCGAAACCCGAGTAGCGGTTGCGGGTGGGAAATATGGCAGGCAGCGTGGATGGCATGACTCCGGCCAGCATCACGGTGAGCAGCCCAAGTATCGCCAGCCCGACCACCAGCAGCACTGTGCTGCCGGACTGCAGCAGCCAGAACGCCGGCACGGACAATACGATGAAGCCACCGCAGGCGCTCAGCAACACGGCCTTGCGCCCGATCCGGTCGGACAGGTGGCCCAGCACCGGCGCCAGCCCCATCATCCCCACCATGACGGCGACGATCACCAGCAGAGATTTCGAGGCGGCGATGCCGAGCTGATCGGACAGATAGCTGGGCAGATAGGACAACACGTCGTAGTAGGCCACGTTCAATATCAGTACCAGGCCCATGCACAGCACGATGCGGCGCCAGTGTTCACCGACAGCCTCTTTCAGCGGAGCGGCACTCACTTCACCGGCCTGTTCCAGCCCTTGAAAGGCAATGCTGTCCTCCAACTTCAGACGCAGGTACAACCCGAACAGTCCCAGCGGTCCGGCCAGCAGAAACGGCACGCGCCATCCCCACGAAACCATCTCGGCGTGAGAAAGGCCAAGGGTCAGTCCGGTTACTATGCAAGCCCCGAGGGAGTAACCGGCAAGGGTTCCGAAATCGAGCCAGCTCGCCAGGAAGCCGCGGCGCTCGTCCGTTGCCGACTCCACCACAAAGGTCGCGGCACCGCCGTATTCGCCCCCCGCCGAAAAACCCTGCACGAGGCGCGCCAGCACCAACAGCACCGGCGCCCACACGCCGATGCGGTCGTAACCGGGGATCAACCCGACCGCGCAGGTGCCGAAGGACATCGTAATGATGGTGATCGCCAGCACCCGGCTGCGTCCGAGCCGGTCGCCGAGGGGACCGAACACTAAGCCCCCCAGTGGACGCACCAGAAAAGCGACAGCAAAGGCCGCAAACGACGACAATATGGATGCCGAATTGCTGTGGGATGGAAAGAACACCGTGCCTATCGTCGCCACGACGTAGCTGTAGACGCCGAAATCGAACCATTCCAGGCAGTTGCCCAGGGCGGCTGCAGCGACTGCCCGGCGTACCACCGACGGGTCCATCGGTTTGCCTTGTTGTGCGTTGGACACCATGAATCGAGTGCTCGCGGACTTGCCCCCTTTATGAGGAGACCCCTTCGCGGCGGTGGCAGTTCCCCGGCCACTGTGAGCGCACTCGAGTCAGGGTGCGCAGATCAGCGGCCGTGCCGGACAAGGCAGAAACGGCTGCCGGGCGGCGGGTCGGGATGTCGTCACCCCCGAAAGAACTGTGCGGCCCAACGCTGCTGCCGGAGTCTACGCCGGCCCGGGACCGGTCAGGTGCCGGTTCTGCCCACCACTTCGATGCCCTGACTGTGCAGGTAGTCGTCATAGGTGCCGCTGAAATCGACGACGCCGGCCGGGGTCAGCTCGATGATGCGGGTTGCCAGGGAAGAGACGAACTCGCGGTCATGGCTGACGAAGATCAGTGTACCGGGATAGTTCTCCAACGCGGTATTGAGAGACTCGATGGATTCCATGTCCAGGTGATTGGTCGGCTCGTCCATGAGCATGATGTTCGGGCGCTGCAACATGAGCTTGCCGAACAGCATGCGCCCCTGTTCTCCACCGGACAGGACCCTGACCGATTTGGCCGTTTCGTCGGAGGAAAACAGCAGCCGGCCCAGTGTGGCGCGGATCGCCTGCTCATCGTCGCCGGGCTTTCCCCACTGACTCATCCACTCGAACAGCGACATATCGTTCGCGAAATCGGCGGCATGGTCCTGGGCGAAATAGCCGAGTTGCGCATTTTCCGACCACTTGACGGCGCCGTCGTCCGGGGTCAGGTCGCCGACAAGGGTGCGCAGCAAGGTACTCTTGCCGATCCCGTTGGGACCGATCACGGCAATGCGCTCGCCGACCTCCACCGTCAAGTCCAGACCGCCGAACAGCGCGGTCCCGTCATATCCTTTCGCCAGGTCGTTCACTTCCAATGCCAGCCGGTAGAGCTTCTTGGTCTGATCGAATCGGATGTAGGGGTTCACCCGGCTGGAGGGCTTGATCTCATCGAGCTTGATCTTTTCGATCTGCTTGGCGCGGGACGTGGCCTGTTTGGCCTTGGAAGCGTTTGCCGAAAAACGGCTCACGAACGCCTGCAAATCGGCGATCTGCGCCTTCTTCTTGGCATTGTCGGCATACAGACGTTCGCGGGCCTGGGTGGATGCCACCATGTAGTCGTCGTAGTTGCCCGGATAGACGCGCAATTCGCCGTAGTCCAGGTCGGCCATGTGGGTGCATACGCTATTCAGGAAATGGCGGTCATGGGAAATGATCACCATGGTGCTGCTGCGTGCGTTCAGCACCCCTTCCAGCCAGCGGATGGTTGTAATGTCCAGGTTGTTGGTGGGCTCGTCCAGCAGCATGATATCCGGGTCGGCAAACAAGGCCTGCGCCAGCAACACCCGCAGCTTCCACCCCGGTGCCACCGCGCTCATCGGACCGGGATGCTGCTCCAGCGGAATGTCCAGACCCAACAGCAGTTCGCCGGCACGGGCCTCGGCGGTGTAGCCATCCAACTCGGCGAAACGCACCTCCAGTTCCGCGACCCGCATGCCGTCCTCTTCGCTCATCTCCGGCAGTGCATAGATACGCTCGCGCTCCCGCTTGACCTCCCAGAGCTCCGCATGCCCCATGATCACCGTGTCCAGCACCGTATGGCTTTCGAACGCGAACTGGTCCTGACGCAGCTTGCCGACATGATCGTTCTCGTCGATGCTGACGTTGCCGGACGTCGGTTCCAGGTCCCCGCCCAGGATCTTCATCAGCGTGGACTTGCCGCAGCCGTTGGCGCCGATCAGACCGTAGCGGTGGCCGTTGCCGAATTTGACGGAGATGTTCTCGAACAGCGGCTTCGACCCGAACTGCATGGTGATGTTGGCGGTAGTTATCACAATAAGGTTTCCACAATCAGTTGGTTATACGATGAACGACATTGGGATCGGCGGCCGCTCTGCGGTAACCGGGCACGGAAGGCGCGTTTGGCGAAGAAGACGAACCCTGCGAACTGCGCATTCTCCCATATCCTCGACGCGCCCGCGACCAGTCCTGGTCGATTCCGGGAAGGGTAGGAGCCCACCGCGAAACGGGGAACTGGGTCGCTGTACCTGCCATCCCGTCCCACTGTCGATCCTTGGCTTGTAAGTCTCAGCTTACAAACTAAATCGCCTATGACCGACGGGCGGCGCCAAATCCGGCTGGTAAAGTGTCAATGGAAGACACCCGCAGTTTGTCGAGGGGGCGGCACGCATGGACGCTCACGTCAACGACAGCCGCGGACACCGGGTTGACGTAATGGGGGAAATCGCAGAGGAACTGGCCGCAGGGACCGAGTACGGAAAGGCCGGTGGGGCGACTTGCCTGCCATGGTGGGCCAGCCTGAACCGACGTTTAGCTGCTCTGCAGCGTGGGCCAAGCGATTCCGAGGACGGTTGAGAGCATCCGCAGGGGCCTCCTGCCCCGCAGGGTCGCCATCCGCCGCGGGGGCCCTCACGCACATCACCGGACCGCGGTCGCCGAGCCCGTGCCGCAATTCGCCACTACGCGTTCGGTATGTGCTTTCCTTTGGGTCGTCAGCGGGCCACAGCTACCGTTGCCAGGGAATTGCACCACTTGGGAGGGAGAGTCAATGGATTCCGATGAAAGGAGCGGCTGTCCGCCCGAGACGGCGAAGGGCGCAGCGGAAGGTGATTCCGCGGCCTTCGACAACGCCACCTGCCAGGCTATTTTTGAGCACATGCTCAATGGCGTGGCGTACTGCAGAATGGCCTATGAAGACGGCCGTCCGTCGGATTTCATCTGTCTCTATACCAACCCGGCCTTCGAACGGCAAACCGGCTTGCGAGATGTCTGCGGAAAGCCGATCACCGACGTCATACCGGGCTTTCGTGACACGGACCCCGAGCTGTTCGAGATAGTGGGCCGCATAGCCCGGGGAGGCGGCTCCGAAAAGTTCGAGAAATACGTATCCGCATTGGCGACATGGGTCTCGGTATCAGCCTACAGCCCCGCGCACGACCATTTCGTCGCCATCTTCGACATCATCACCGAGCGCAAGCTGGCCGAACAGATGCTGCGACGCAGTGAGGAGCGCTATCAGGACATTTTCGACAATACCAGCGACCTGATCCAATGCGTGGCGCCGGACGGCAGCTTTATCTATACCAACCGAACGTGGCGCGAGACACTTGGGTACACGGAACGGGAAGTCGCCCAGCTCAACCTAATGGATGTCATCCACCCGGACAGTCTGGGCTGCTGCCAGGATCGATTCCGGCGCCTGCTGGAAGGCGAAACGCTGACCTGCATCACCTTCAAGTTCCAGAGCAAGTCGGGCAAGCCCGTTTATCTCTCCGGCGACTGCGGCTCTCTCGTAAAAGACGGAACGACCATATCGACGCGCGGGATTTTCAAGAACGTTTCGGAGACGGTTGAGGTGGCCGCCGCCCTGGAGGTCAGCGAGGCTCGCTATCAGGCCCTGTACGAAAACGCGCCGGATGTGTTCACCACCATCAACCGGCAAGGCGAGATTCTTTCGGTCAACCGTCCCGGCGCCCGCATGCTCGGCTATGAGGTCGATGAACTGATCGGCGAGGCGTTCGCCATGATCGTCCATCCTGAAGACCAGAAGGCCGTGCTCTCCCACTTGGAGCACCAATTTTCCCATCCAACCGACGACGGTGATATCGAATATCGCAAGCTGTGCAGAGACGGGTCGAGCTTCTGGGTTCATCAGCGCGTTGCGCTGGACCCTGACACCAAGGAACCCCGCCTGCTGGTGGTCTGTCGGGACATCACCGAAAGACGCAATCTGGAAGAACAGCTTGCCTATCAGGCCACCCACGACACCCTTACGAACCTGATCAACCGGCGGGAATTCGAACGGCGACTGCAGCGTGTGCTGTCGACGACGGGCGAAACCGGCAACAGCCACGCCTTGTGCTTCCTGGACCTCGATCAGTTCAAGTTCATCAACGACACCTGCGGGCACGTGGCCGGTGACGAGCTGTTGCGCCAGCTCGCCGCCTTGCTCCAGGGACAGATGCGTTCCCGCGATACCCTCGCGCGCCTCGGCGGTGACGAATTCGCGGTGCTCATGGAATACTGCCCGATGGAGCGGGCGCTGCGTCTGGCGGAGAAGATACTTGTCGTAGTCAAAGACTTCCAGTTCTATTGGCGGGCACAACGGTTTTCCATCAGCACCAGCGTCGGCATTGTGGCTGTGCAAGGACAGCGCACCATCGCGGAGACCATCGCACTCGCCGACCGGGCCTGTTATGCCGCCAAAAGAGAAGGCGGAAACCGTATCCATGCGGCTCCTGGCCAGCATTGACCGTATAGCCACGGCGAACAGCACGCGCCAACCTTAACTCGCTTTCCCGGCAGCCCTGCCCCACCGGGCGGCCGTCCGACACCCCCGCATCGGGACAGGGTGACGGCGTACGCCACCCCACCCGCCATCCACCTGCTCTTGCAACCACGCTCCGCCGGAGCCGGAAGTCTTTGACCTGCAACATGGCAACGCGGCCGTGCTCTACGGCCGATGGCCCGCCAAGGCTCACCTGCCTCGCTTTCAGGGACCCCATAGGCATTTCCTATCAACTAAATGAAAACAATTCAATGGGATCAATGCACGGTCCCGCTATCATGGCTCCCATAGGAGGAAGAGTCATGGTCAAGACCGTCACATTCGCAGCCCTGCACTTCTCCATCGCGTTCACGGTCAGCTACCTGCTGACCGGCGACGCGCTGGTCGGTAGCGCCATTGCCCTGGTGGAGCCCGCCGTAAACACGGTCGCTTTCCATTTCCATGAAAAGGCGTGGCGGAAAATCGATCGTCGTGGGGCGTGCCGGAACCGTGCCTGCAATGCAGAGGCCAGCAGTCACGATGATAGTCTTTCGCTATCTATATTCTAAACATAATCAATTTCACAAACATTCTCGACCCCTATAGTCTGAACACATGGCCGCAACAGAGCGTCGCGGCCGACTCTTTACCGGACTGATACAGGAGACAGACACATGTTCCACAACCGCGAAGGGCAGCGTATCCCCAACGTCACATTCAAGACCCGCGAGCACAACGAGTGGGTGGACAGATCCAGCGAGGAAATCTTCGCCGGGCGCAGCGTGGTGGTGTTCTCCCTGCCGGGTGCGTTCACCCCCACCTGCTCGTCGTCCCACGTGCCGCGGTTCAACGAGCTGGCGGACACCTTCCGCGCCAACGGGATCGATGAGATCGTCTGCGTCTCTGTCAACGACGCCTTTGTCATGAACGAGTGGCGCAAGGACCAGGGAGCCGACAACATCACGTTTGTTCCGGACGGCAACGGCGAGTTCACCCAGGCCATGGGCATGCTGGTGGACAAGAACGATCTCGGGTTCGGAAAGCGCTCCTGGCGCTACTCCATGCTGGTGCGCGACGGCGTAATCGAAAAGATGTTCATAGAGCCGGATGTGCCCGGAGACCCGTACGAGGTGTCCGATGCCGACACCATGCTGGCATACGTCAATCCGAACGCGGACAAACCCGCCGACATCACAGTGTTCACCAAGACTGGCTGCCCCTTCTGCGCTCGGGCCAAGGGCATGCTTGCCGAGTACGGCTACGCCTATGAGGAAATCCAATTGAACCGCGACGTCACCATCCGATCGGTGCGCGCGGCAACCGGGCGCGACACCGTGCCCCAGGTGTTCGTCAACGGCCACTACCTGGGCGATTCCGAAGCCCTGGACGAGTGGATCAAGGCCCGTCACCGCGACGCGGCCTGATAGGTGCCGGTCGCCGGGAGCCGGAACTGCCCGGCCCCTGGCGACCGGCCTGACTCTGGTGGTCCATGCGGGAGAGTTCATCCATGATTGTCGACAGACACTATGACCTGATTGCCATCGGCGGAGGCAGCGGTGGGCTCGCGGCTGCGGAACAGGCCGCCCGACTGGGGCGGCGCGTCGCGATCGTCGAACAGCGCAAACTCGGTGGCACCTGCCTGAATGCCGGCTGTGTGCCCAAGAAGGTGATGTGGTATGCGGCCGCCCTGGCGCAGGCCGCCGCCGATGCACCGGGATTCGGTGTGAAGGTGGAACGCCGTGGCGTGGACTGGGCGCAACTGGTCTCCCGTCGCGAGGCCTACGTAGCCGGCATAAACGAGTACTGGGACGGGTATGCAGAACGCATCGGCGCCGATGTGATCCGCGGCACGGCGCGGTTCCGTGCTGCACGCACCGTCGAGGTGAGCGGTCGTTTGTACACTGCCGACCATGTGGTCATCGCCACCGGTGGGCGAGCGGTGGTGCCACCGGTGCCCGGCGCCGAACTGGGCATCACCTCCGACGGCTTTTTCGCTCTTACCGAACAGCCGCGCAGTGTGGCTGTGATAGGTGCGGGCTACATCGGCGTCGAGTTGGCCGGCGTGCTGCGCGCTCTGGGCAGCGAGGTGACGGTCGTCGGACTGGAACCCCGCGTACTGGAGGCGTTCGACGAGATGGTGAGCGGAGTTCTCATGGAGGAAATGGCGCAACAAGGGATCGAAATGCGGCTGCCTTTTCAGGTGGCAGCCATCGAGCCCGACGGCAACGGCCTCGCCGTTCGGGGCGCCGACGGGGCGGTTCTTGGCGGCTTCGACCGGGTGATCTGGGCGGTCGGCCGAGCGCCGGCCACCGCGGGCCTGCACCTGGAAGCAGCCGGTATCGCGACAGGGCCCGGCGGCGTCATCAGCACCGATGAGTGGCAGAATACCAGTGTGCCGGGCGTCTATGCCATCGGCGATGTCACCGGCCGCACACCCCTGACACCGGTCGCGATTGCCGCCGGCCGGCGGCTCGCGCGGCGTCTGTTTGACGATTGGTTCCATGGGCGTCTGGACTACGACAATGTCCCTACGGTGGTGTTTGCCCACCCGCCGGTGGGTACGGTCGGACTCACCGAGTCCCAGGCGCGGGAACGCTACGGCAACGACATAACGGTCTACGAAACCCGCTTTACGCCTATGCGCTACGCCCTGGCCGAGCGTGGCTCGACCACCGCCATGAAACTGGTGTGCGCCGGCAGCGAGGAACGCGTGGTGGGCGTACACCTCATCGGGGACGGCGTCGACGAGATGCTGCAGGGGTTTGCGGTGGCGGTAAAGATGGGCGCCACCAAGGGGCACCTGGACGACACCGTGGCCATTCACCCCACCAGCGCCGAGGAACTGGTGACGCTCAAGCAGCCACGGGATCCACCGCGGTCCGAGTTCAAGGCTGCCTGATTCACGTTGCAACGCCTTCCGGACCGCGGTCGAGCCGGGGCGCTGAAGCTTCACGGGCCACGCCGTATCCGTGGGTTGGGCTGAGCCAATCGAAGCCCAACCTGCGGGTGCCCCTCCCGGCCTTTACCTGTTCCCTCCGAGACGTCCGTCCCGGACCACCGCACCTTCGCGGGTCGACGGATTCGAACAGAATCGTGGTCGGAGTCTGGTCCGTTGGGCTCAACTCGATCCAACTCCGCGTCAACCCGGTCCGCCCACCCGACAGCGCCCACCGGGACTTGACCGGCGGGCCCTGCCCCGGTCGGACCTGGGCGGTGCGCGCAGGACATCGGCCCCTTGTAGACCTGGCGGAAGGACGCCCACGCCATGGGCGCGTAGTGCGGAACTTGTGCGTCGCGACAAGGCGCTTGACCCCGATGAGGGGGTAGGCGATTCTGCGGATACCGCCACGCCGTCGCTCGCACCGACGACGTGGCGTCTGGGGACACGGCTGTGGGCGAATCGGCTGCAGCCGCTGAACGACGCGCTAAAGGGGGCGCCATAACGCGATGCCCGCACCGGAAATGGATAGCAGTGCACTTCGAGACGACACCGGCCCCGGCCGCGCCCATTCGCGTCGCGCTGGTACCGCTGCCTGTTCTCAAACAACGATGGAGCCAGAGTCCAATGACAAACCTTGATCCGACCACCTTCAGCTTCTACCTGGATACGTATTTGATTCCCTGGGGCATCAAACTCGCCACGGCCGCGCTGGTGTTTATCGTCGGGCGCTGGCTGGCCAAGGTGATCATTGCCGTGTTTCATCGGGTCATGGATCGCTCCAAGGTGGATGCCACTTTGAGCAAATTCCTCGGCTCCATCGGCTATGCCGTGTTGCTGGTGGCGGTAGCGATCGCGGCATTGGACCAGTTGGGCATCAACACCACCTCACTGCTGGCTCTGTTGGGCGCCGCCGGCCTGGCGGTCGGTTTGGCGGTCAAGGACTCGCTCTCCAATTTTTCCGCCGGCGTCATGCTCATCATATTCCGGCCGTTCAAGGCGGGCGACTATATCGAAGCGGCCGGCACTGCCGGCGTCGTGGAACACATCCAGGTGTTCAGCACCATTATGCGCACCGGCGACAACCGCGAGATCACCGTCCCCAACGGCGCGATCTTTCGGGGCACGATCGTAAACGTCACCGCCCGAGCGACCCGCCGTGTAGACATGGTGTTCTGCATCGGCTACGACGATGACATCGCCAAGGCACGCGAACTCATCAACCAGGTCATGGCGGACGACGAGCGAATCCTCAAGGACCCGGCGCCGGCGGTGAGTGTCGCCGAGCTTGCCGACAACAGTGTCAATCTCAACGTCCGTCCGTGGGTCAACAGCGGCGACTACTGGGCGGTTCGATCGGATCTGCTGGAGCGGATCAAGGGGGCGTTCGACAGCAACGGCGTTTCCATCCCCTTCCCCCAACGGGATGTGCACCTGTATCCGCAGGGCGGCGAGGCGGCCTGATGCGTGCGGCCCATGCCTGGGCCCGGGCGGCAGGCCGGCAACTGACGCGGCGGCGTCGACCGTGGCCTTGGCATGCCTTGACCGATAAGGGATGGGGCTGTCGCCTACCCTACACATGGGGTTGACGATCCGGCTTGCCCTGCCCCGCTTATCGGGCCAGTGCGACCAACACGCTGCAGTCCACGTGATCGATGAGGCCGTGGCTGAGAGAACCCTGCCACCAGCGCGCCAGGGGCCCCCGGTGGTGATGGCCGACCACGATCAGGTCGGCGGCCACTTTGCGGGCCAGATGCTGGATCTGCTCCACCGGCTGGCCGAAGGCGATATGTCCGTCGACCGTTGCAACGCCCTCGGCACGGATCAGCGCAAGCCCTTCGGCGACCAGTTCCCTCAGGTGGCGGACGTTTTCGCCTTCGAAGTCGTCCAGCGAAAACAGTCCCTCGCCGTACTCGGCGCCCGCGGCGATTTTCAGCACGGACAGCAGATGCACTCGGGCGTGACACAGACGCGCCAGGTCGATGCCCTGCTGCAACGCTGCCCGCCCTTCCGCGGAGCCGTCGAAGGCCAGCAATAAGGTCCGGTACATGGTCTATCCTCCCGTTGGACGGTTGCTCACGTCGACGTCCACTTCCACCATCATACCCGGGCTCAAACGGGCCTTGTGTCCCTGGTCGATGGCGATGCGCACGGGAATGCGCTGGGTGATCTTGGTGAAATTGCCCGAGGGATTAGGGTCAGGCAGCAGGGCGAACTGGCTGGTGGCGGCATGGCCGATCACCCGCACATGCCCGCGGAATGTCTGATTCGGGTACGCATCCACATGGATGCTTACCGGCTGCCCCTTGCGGAGTTCGTCGACCTCCGTTTCCTTGATATTCGCCTCGATCCAGACATCGTCGGGCGCGTGCATCATCAGGATGGGCTGGCCTGCGGAGACATATTCACCGGGTTGGATAAAGGTCTTGTCCACCACGCCATCCAGGGGACTGCGCACCACCCGGTCGTCGAGTTGGACCTGTTCCCGCTGCAGCGCGGCCTGCGCCTCGGCGAGCTTCTTGCGGGTGACCACCAGCTTGGCTTTCAGCAGATCCCTGGTGGGCAGAGCCATCTGCGGATTGGTCAGCAGCCCGCCGCGGGCGTTGGCGAGAGAGGTGCTGTCCATCTTGACCTGCCGGTCGGCGCGCTGATAATCCGCCTGGGCCGACAACAGATGATAGTAGTCCAGGTCGCGCTGTTGGCCCGACACCATGTGCTTCCTGAACAGCCGCTCGGAGCGGTGAAAGGTCTTGCGGGCCTGCTCCAGACCGGCCTTGGCCGCCTGCATGGCAGCCTGGTCGGTGTCGAGCAGACGCTTGGCCTCCTGGATGCCTCCCTGGAGCTGATGCCCGGTCATCGCCATGTCCTGCTGCTGATAGTCGATTTCGGCCCGAATACCGGCGACCCGATCCTTGAGCTCCTGGAGCTTGAGCTCCTGCGGTCGGCTGTACAGTCTCGCCACCACCGCCCCCTGTTTGAGGTGATCCCCCCCGATGTGGGAGAACTCCAGCACCCGACCCGGCACCCGGCTGCTGACGGTCACTTCGGCCGTCTTGACCCGGGCGTCGTCAGCGCTCACGTGGTTGCGGCGGTATTGTATCCATTGCACGAGCCATACCAGGGCGGCGATGGCCAGGACAACCACCACGGCCAGTTTCAGGTAGGCGGTGGATGAACCGGCACGTGACATCCGTGGGTTCGGTGTTTCGTCGTGTTCAGACATGTTCAGCGGTTTCCCGTCATTGCATCGATCAAGTTCATGGGGCGCCGGCAGGTGAGCGCCGTGCGCCGGGGGGGGCCGGTAACGCTCCAGGCGATTCCGGTTCTACTCGGAGGCCCCCTTTGCCTCCCCCGACCAACTGCCCCATCGGCTCAGCAGCAGCGAGGGTATGACCACCAGCAGCAGGCCGATCACCACCAGCAGAAAGCCGTCCTGATAGGCGAGGATCAAAGACCAGATCCGGTCGATGCCCTCCAGCAGGTGAGCCGCACCCGCCGCCTGGTAAGCCGAGTTGGTTCCGTCATGGGCCAGCAAACCGTGCAGCTGCGCCAGCGCCTGCCGGGCCATCGGGTTGCCGGCATTGAGCTGGGCGGTCAGCTGATCGCCGTGGAACAGGGTGCGCCTATCCAGCATGGTGACCAGCGCCGCGGTGCCGAAGGCGCCGCCCAGTTGCAGGGCGAAATTGATGGCACCGGAGCCGTACCCGATCAGCCGCGGCGGCAGGGCGGAAATGGCCCGCGACAGGGTGGGCGGCGGGAACGCCGCCATGCCCACGCTGAGGATGGCCATTGAGGCGGCCAGGGACGCGAACGACGTATTCCAGTCCACATGGGCCATGCGCTCCACCGCCCAGATGGAGAAGAACAGCCCGGGCAGGGTCAGATAATGCGGCGGCAGACGATCGCTGAGTTTGCCCACCAAAGGCACGAGAATGGCCAGCACCAGGGTGGACGGGGTGAACAGCATCCCCGCCGTGATGGGCGAGTAGTGCAGTATCAGCTGCACGAAATCCGGCAGCAGGTACATGATGCCGTAGAAGGCGCCGCCGAACAGGAACAGTGCGAACGCTCCCGCCATGAAGCCTTTGCTGAGAAAGATGCCCAGATCCAGCAGAGGCCGTTCCACCCGCCGCTCCCACCAGACGAAGACCAGGGTGGTCACCGCGGAGAGCGCTTCCAGTTCCAGGATCAGCGGACTGTCCCACCCCCAGCGCTGGCCGTTGGACAGAGCCGAAAGAATGCTGAAGATCGCCGTGAACAGCAGTACCGCACCCAGCCAGTCAAAGGCCGGTCGGGGGCCGGACGACTCCCTGGTGGGCAGAAAGAAGAAACCCATGACAATCGCCGCGGCGCAAATGGGCGGAACGATGAAGAACACATAGCGCCAGCTCTCGTTTTCCACCAGCCAACCGCCGATCACGGTGGCCAGGGTCAGCGGCAGCCCCAGGCTCATGCCGTACATGGCGGTGGCCATGCCGCGCTGGTCCGCCGGATACACGGAGAACAGCGCTTCCAGGGCCACCGGCCGGATGATGCCGGTCATGGCGCCCTGGACGATGCGCGCCGCAATCACCGCATCCATGGTAGTGGCCGTCCCGCCGACCAGGGAGGCAACGATGAATACCGTCAGCAGGCCGATATAGGTGGCGCGCTGACCGAACGCACTGACCAGCCAGGGGGCAACCAGCAGCGACACGGTAGTCGCCGCGAGAAAGCCCGTGGACAACCATTGCACCTGCTCGGCACTCATGCCGAAGGCGCCTTTGATGAAGGGCGTGGCCACGTTGACGATGGTGATCGACATCCCCAAAGCCACCAGCCCAAGCAGCACGGTGAGCGTCACCAGCCATTTGTATCTCGGGCCATAGCGATGGTGGAGTGCTTCGAGTTGCGTCATGACACCTTCGGAGGGAGAGGGACTCTGCGGCAAAACGGTAATTCTATCGGTTTAAAATTATTCGTAAACAACCTATTTATGGGCCGCGACGGCTTCACCGCTTCTTTATGCCGGTAGCGGGCTGTGCCCCTATCGTTTCCAAGGAAAAACGGCGGCGGCAGACCTAATACAGAAGACACCAAGGCAAGAATCCGGCATCGGCCGACGGCAGCGGGATACGGACGCGGCGTGCCGGAGGCCGCGGCTGCGCTTGGACATTGTCGGTTGAGCTGACGGCGCAAGCGCCCCAACAGGACGTTATCTTCGTGCCGCTGTTGTGTGTCGGGCTTCCCGAAACTCAACGGGCCGATGGACTCCTAACAAGCCCAGCCCGTCCTAGTGGTCCATACGCAAACGGCTGCCGACCATGCCCGTCATCGCCGCCGTTCCGAGCGCGAGCCCCACAGCGTCTCAGAGTCCCTTGACCGCCCAGCGACGATGGCTGCCTGTGCGGATATTGACGGCGACGATGCGGTCGGCATTGGTGTCCGCCACCAGCAGGGTATGACTGTTGAGCACGGCGATGCCGCCCGGCTGCGCAAGGCCGGTGCTGAGGGTCGTCACCCGACGGGTCTTGAGGTCCAGTACGCGAATAGCGTTGTTGAACGTGTCGGCGATATACAGGCGATGGTCGAGCCACGCGATACCTTGATCGTGCTGCAGCAGCGCCTGCCCCGCAGGTCCGTTGCGCAAGCCGAAGGTGAAGAGCCCCTTGCCGACCAGGGTGCGCACATCGCCGGTGTCGAGATCGATGCGCCGCAGAGCGGACGCTTCAGGATCGGCGACATAGAGCACGCCCTGATGGTAAGCCAGGGCACTGCTCTGAGCGAAGCTCGCCTGCTGGCGCGGACCGTCGCCGATGCCTTCCATGCCATTGCCCGCGTAGGGTCCGATGCGTTTGCTGGACAGGTCAAGTTTCCAGACCTGATGATCGCCGGCCATGGCTATGTACAGGTCATTGCCCACCACCTGCAGCCCCCAGGGTGAGTTGAGGGCCACGCTGCGGGCGGCGTGCATCCCCCTGACGCCGTACTCGCGCCGGCCGTTGCCGGCCACTGTACTCACCCGACCGTTCTTCAGGTCCACCGCCCGGATCAGCGCATTGCCGGTATCCGCCACGTACAATGTGGCGCCGTGGAACGCCAGCCCCTGGGGGCCGTCGAACTCGGCCTGGCCGGACGGGCCATTGCGCACACCGCGATGACCGTTGCCGACGACCCTCACCACCCTGCCCGCGTGGTCGAGCAGGACCACCCGATTGTGACCGGTATCGCTGACCGCCACATAGCGGCCATTGACGGCCACCTTGCCCGGCTGCAGCAAGCCTTGGCTGCGGTGCACGATGGGTTTCAGGGGTAGCATCTGCGTGCTCAGCATGCCGGCCTGGCGCGCATTGGCCAGTGTCCTGATAACGGCCTTGCGGATAGCGGAATAGTGGCCCTCGCCGATGTAGCGCCCGACCACGTTGCCCTGCGGGCCCAGCAGCAGCTGCGTGGGCCAGGCGATGACACCATAGTGGTTCCACAGCACCATGCCCTGATCGGTCACCACCGGGTGGCGGATGTCGTAACGCTGCAGGAAGCCTTCGATATTGCCGCTGCTGCGTGACGCGGTGAACTTGGGCGAATTGACCCCGATGATGACCAGCCGGCGCCCGAATTCTTGTTCCAGCTTGGCCGTTTCCGGCAGCAGATGTATGCAGTTGATGCAGCCCGGCGTGAAGAAGTCCAGTAGCACCACATGCCCGCGCAGCTCCCGGGCGGTGAGAGGCTGGCTGACATTGAACCAGGGCGCATGGGCGGGAAATTGGGGCTCGTCGGCCCATGCGGGTGTGGCCATGGCCACACAGATGACGGCGACCACCAACAACCAGCCCGTTCGGAAAGGCCTCGCCGCAGTGGAACGAAAACCCGGGCTTGAATGGCGCATTGAGTCCTCCGACAAGTCCTGTTGTACAACCCTGCACATCGCCGAAGGATCCAACTATACCAGTGCATTAGCCGCGGGGAATCCTGTCCCACAGGAACATGCAGGTTATCCCTCCACCCGCGGGTGGGCTGCAATCCGTGAGAGTCAGGGCCTGTTAGCACTATGGGGGTCGCCGCTGGCGGAGCCCCATTTTACGTCCTGCAAAACGGAGCGAGTGCGGTTAGGTCTCTTGAGCTCAGCAGTGCGGCTCGTGCACGCGAAGCGCCGCCGCGCGGTACACCCGATCTGCGAATAGGGGCACGCCGGGATCTTCCGCCCCGCCCAGTGCCCGCCCCACACGCGTGGCGTCGTCGGGCCCGCACAGCCAGCTGGAAAAGCACGCGTCGCGGATATGCGCGTGGAACGCCTGATCCACGACGCCCCGACTCTGCAGCTGTTCGCACGACATCGACCGTCCGCCGGGTTGCACGGACTTCACCAGTACAAGACGTTCGGCGTGCAGCCTGCGGGCCAGCCAGGCCGCCAGACTGTCGGAGGTGACGGCCCAACTGGCCGACAGGGACTGGTCGGCCAGCACCATGCGTGTGGGCATCCACACGCAGGCACCGCCGCCTTCCGTGAGCCGGCCCAGTTGAGCAGGCGTGCCGGCGGCGGTCAGCTGGGGACACATGTCCAGCAGCATGATGCCGTACTGCTCCATGGCCAGTACCGCCATGCAATGGGCGGCCGCATCGCTGAACCGCAACTGGGATTGTGTGATGCGCACCTGATCGGCAAACGGACCGCCGCCCGGAACGATGACCACCTTACCTGCCCCGTGGCTGGCCAGCGTGTCCAGCCACTCCGGCAAATGTCGGCTCTTCGCCAGGCTGCCCCCCAGCTTAACCACCCACATGGACACGACTCCGTCGGTCGAGGCTCCCGGCGTCCAACAGTTTCAGCAAAGCCGCCGCCTTGTCGAACGTCTCCTGGTATTCAGCTTCCAGCTCCGAGTCGGCCACGATACCGCCGCCGGCCCAGAACCGCGCGGTACCCTCGGAATGGACCAGGGTGCGGATCGCGATATTGGTGTCCATGGCGCCATCGAAGCCCACATAGCCGACGGCACCGCAATAGACACCCCGCCGGTGTGGCTCGAGCTCCTCGATGATCTCCATGGCGCGTAACTTGGGCGCACCGGTGATGGACCCGCCGGGAAAGCACGCCCGCAGCAATTCCAGTGCGTGTACGTCAGGTGCCAACGTTCCGGTAACGGTGCTGACCAGATGATGTACCGTGGCAAAGCTTTCCAGAGCGAACAACTTCGGCACATGGACGGAACCGGTGACGCAGCACTTACCGATATCGTTGCGCAGCAGATCCACGATCATCAGGTTCTCGGCATGGTCCTTGGCGCTGGCACACAGCTCGCGGGCCAATGCGCGGTCCTCCAGCGGGTCGGCACTGCGACCCCTGGTGCCCTTGATGGGCTTGGTCGTCACCGTGGCACCGCGAACCTGCAGGAACCGCTCTGGCGAGGCGCTCAGCACCTGCGCCCAAGGCGTGTTCAGAAAAGCCCCGAAGGGTGCGCTGTTGATGCGCCGAAGACGCCGGTACGCCTCCCAGGGGTCGCCGTCCACCGTAGCGCTGAAACGTTGCGCCAGATTCACCTGGTAGCAGTCGCCCTCGCGGATGTAGTGCTCGATGCGTCGAAAAGCGTCGCGGTAAGCGCCGAACGTCATGTTCGAGCGCACGGGCTCGACCACTCGTAACGGCCGGCGCTGCCGGGCCGGCACCGGCGAGGAGAACAGACGCCGGAGGGCCTCCCAACAGGACGCCGTGCCCGGATCGCGATTCTGGGACACCAGATAGCAGCGCCTGTCCCCGTGGTCCACCACCACCGCCCAGTCGTAGAGACCCACCGCCATTTGGGGTATCTGCTCCGCGTCCTCACAGATCGTCGGCAGTCGCTCGAGACGGCGCGCGAGATCGTAGGCGAAGTAGCCGATGGCACCGCCGCAGAACGGCAACCCGGCAACACCCGGGGCCGGCACCCCCAGCTGCTCGCGCAACAGCGCGAACGGATCCCGCGGCGACAGCATGGCGCCGGCACTGGAGCGGACTTCTGTAACCGCACCCCGAGTCGTCACGGTGACCACGGGATCGCAGGCCAGCACGTCGTAGCGACCCTGGGTCCCGTACGGGTGGCCGCTATCCAGGAAGACCGCCCAGGGACGGTCGGCAATCGCATCGAACAGCTCGCCGCTGTCATGCCTGTACGGCAGCTCGGCCAACATGGGCAGGCTCATGGAAGCGCCTCCGGTTCCTGGGCCAGACGTGCTACCGCCACGGCAGGCGCACAGTCGGCGGGATCGTCGTCTCCGACTTCGTCCGAACCACCCACCAGATCGCAGAAGTCCACATAGGGGCGACCCAGCCGCGTCGCCAGCGCCCGCACCACAAACCGCCCCACGCCCGCGCCCACCAACGGAGCCCGGCCGCTGAGACCACGCCGCGACAGGACCCGTTCGCAGGCGGCCTGCAAGCCCTGCAGCTGGCGCTCGGCCAGGTGAGCAGCCACCAACCGCCACCGTTCGAGGCTGTCACCTTCCAGGTCGCACCCTGTCATGCGCGCAAGGCGGCGCGCACTGGCTCGCCGGGTCTTCGGACCGTTGTCGGCGCTCGGGTGCTTGTCGGCGTGTTCAGGGAGCCGGCCCAAGACACGGTACACGTCCGCCGCCGTGGCAAAATGCTCGGCCATCAACGGCACCCACTGCCCGTCCACCGGTACTCGTCGCGCCATGGCCATGACCGGTGTGCGCACCACGCCGGTGTATACCATCTCTGCGCTGCGCAGTCGGTCGTAATCGGTAAACCCGTTGGCCCGCACCCTGCGCTGGGCGAAGGGTATGACGTCGGTGGTGGTGCTTCCCACGTCCACCAGGACGCCGTCGTCCAGATGCAGCGCTAGCAGCGAGGCGGTTGCCAACCAGTTGGCGGAAGCCACCTGCCCGCTGTGCCGGACCGCCTCGGCGGGACTCAGAAACCCTCTCCGACCGCCATATACAGTCACTGCGCCGGCCGGCAGATGAACGCACAGCGCGTCCACCAGACGGCGCACACCTTCGCGGCGGCTTTCGAACAGGTCCACCAGCTCCCCCGTCAGGGTCACCGCGTGCCGTCCGGGGGCGGCATCGCCCGCCATTTCCAGCAGCTGCGCGGCCGCGCCGTGAAAGTGCTCCAGGCCGCGCCACAGCGGACAACTCAGTTGGCGCACCAGCACTACGCGCCCCTGTTCGTCCACCGCCGCCCCTTTGAGATGGGCTCCGCCCAGGTCCCAGCCCAGTACAGGATCAAGGCGCATAGTGAATCTCCAGGTTCACGGTCACCGGCATGGCACCCGCCGCGATATCGGGATCCGGCCACTGTCCCTCCAGAAGTCCCAATACCAGCGCCGCCGCGTTGGTACCCAGGGAATTGCTCAGGCCCACATAGGACAAGGTGAGACGCGGATTCACCTCCAGAACCTGCGCGCCCCGGTCGGTGAGCAGAAGATCGACCCCCACGTAACCCCACAGCCCAGGCAGGGCAGCGGCAATATCCGCCGCCAGCGGCGCCGCATATTCCCCCTGCGCCGCACTGTCGTTGACCACGCAACCCAGCAGGCAGAAGGCTTCGTTGACCACGGCCACGCGCTGGCGGTTACACGCCAACAGCGCGGCGCGGCCGTCGCCGCACAACAGACTGAGGCTGACGGCCGAACCTGCCACGAAGGGTTGGACGGCATGCTCCACCTCCGGGTCCAGCTCTGCGATCGCAGGAGCCAGCTCGGCCGCGCTGGCGATGATGCGCGTGCCCAGGCAACCCGCTCCGTCATCGGGCTTCAGGACCCAGCGGTTGTACTGAGGGGGAATGGACTGGCGCGGGTCGAAGGTCGGAACCACCGGCACGCCGCAGTCGCTCAACCGGCGGGCCGTGAGCAGCTTGCTGGAGGTTACGCGCACCGCGGACGACCGGCTGTTCAGCAAAACACGATCCCCGTCCATGAACTGTTCGCTGAGCCGCTCCAACACACCACCGGATTCCGGAGCAATCGGCCAGACCGCATCGCTCTCGAGCTGACACACCTCCATGGCCGCGTCCCTCTGGCGCCGGTCCCCGACGGGCGCGACGCGCGCGGGCAGATCCGTGGGCGCCAACCGTTCATCGCGGGTCGTCACCACCTCCACCCCGGCTTCAGCCAGATCGGTCACCAACGCCCGCAGCATCATGTCCCCTTCGTGGGCCAGCGATGCGGGAATGGCTTGGCCTATCAAGCCACCGCCGGTAATATGCTCATACACGAAAACTCGCACATGTCTGCCTTGGAGCTGATACCCGTCATCGATGTCATGGACGGGCGTGCCGTGCACGCCCGCGGCGACAACGCGCGCTCAGGCTACCGTGCACTGCGTACTTCGTTGTGCCCCGATAGCGATCCGCTCGCGGTGGCCGATGCTTTTGTTGCTTTGCACCCCTTTCGCACGCTGTATATCGCCGACCTGAACGCCATTACAGGTACCGGCGACAATCTGAATATCGTTCGACGCCTGCACCGACGGCACCCTGCCCTGCAACTTTGGGTGGACGCGGGCATCCGCGGCCGGGACGACTACCGGCGTCTTCAGGAGCAGGAATTCTGCACGCCCGTACTGGGAAGCGAGACGCTCGCCGATACGGGCCTGTTGCGGGAGGTCGCCAGCGATCATGGCCGCGCTGCCGTACTGTCCCTCGATTTTCGCGAGCGTCGGTTCATCGGGCCGGCGGGACTGGACACTGCCCCCGATCTGTGGCCGCAAAGGATCATCGTGATGGCCCTTGGCCGTGTCGGCGGCAGCCGCGGACCGGAAGTGGAACTGGTGCGCGACGCCGTGGACCGGAGCGATGGCCGCCAGTTCTTTGCCGCCGGTGGGGTGCGTGACGAGTCCGACCTGCAGCGCCTGAATCGGGCGGGCGCGCACGGGGTATTGCTCGCCAGTGCACTGCACACCGGCCGCCTGGACGCCAGTCATCTGGGCGCCTACCGCTGATCGACTGCCCGCAACGCAGGTGCGGGCTCCGGATGGATCAGTTTGCGCAGCGGCGATGAACCCAGCATGCCGTCTGCGAAATATCCCTGTAGCGGACTGGGACCGCACCGCTGGAACTCGGCGAGGTCGGGGCCGGCGTACGTACACCATGACTGGGTGGTCTCGAACAACTGGAGCTCCTGCAATCCCGGCAGATAGTCGATCAGTTGTTCCCAGATGAACACACACAGCATCTCGGTGCTGGAGCGCCAGGCCAGTTCGGGTGCGGCATAGTTGAGGGTGTGGTGGTCGAAACGCTCTATCACCCGTCGATTGACCACGCGTTTGAGATAGCCGTAGTCGACCACGCAACCGGTCACCGGATCGATGCGGTCATGAACCTTGACGTGCAGGACGTAACGCCCGCCATGAAGGTTCGAGCACTTCGCCGGATGGTCGGTGATGAAATGGGCTGCATCGAACACCAGTTCCTTGACCACCGTCGCATGGGGCCCCATGGCGCCAAAGCGTTCCGCGACGCCCGGCATGGCGGCCAGCCGTCCATCCAGCAGACCCAGCAGGCGGGCGGTATCGTCCGTGGTCGAGGTGCGCACAAGCACCTGCTCCGCGCCGTCGGCCCCATCCAGCTCCACGAAGCCGATTCCGTGTCGGTTGAGCATTTCGTCGCGCACAAAAGCACCGTCCCGGTGCTCGGGAAGCTCCAGGAACAAGTACCCGGCCTGCAAGATCGCGGCGTGGGCGACGCATACCGACAGCACGTCGAGCAGTTCCGGCGGTGGCACCGGGCAACCCGGATACCCGTGGGCCCGCCGCACATGTGCCGTGGGCGCGACCAGCCGGTTGCGCGCCACCACCCGGTGGGCCTGATCGCCGTAACCGTAGTCCTGCTGAAAACGGAAGCCGTACTCCTGAAGCCAGGACAAGTCCCACAACATCAGGTCCAGGGTACGCACTTCGCCGGCGATGACGGTCAACTCGCCTTCTTCGGCAACCCGGCCGGCCAGTTGCAGTCCCCGCAACACCGCCCGCGCCTGATCCGAAGGATAGCGTAGCGGCACCGGACACCGAGGCATCTGTCGGGACGCCTCGATCTGATCCGGGCCCACCAGCAGGTCCAGAGGCAGGTGATGACGGATGGCATATTCCTGCAGCGTCAGGCCACAACAGCCCAACAGGTGATCGGTATCGATCCGTTCCAGCGTCGCCCCGCAATCCAGACATTTCATGGCCGACCTCCCGCCATTTGCAACCGGGCCCTACTCACAGCACAAGGGCTATTGCCCCGGCGAACCGGGGCAATCCCCGAAGTCCGTCACGCGTGCGCCGCAAACGGATGCGTTTCGGACTTCTTGCGTTTAACGACGTCTGCCGCCTTCGGCTCACCGGCCACCGCGTGTTTGATCGCCTGCTTCACGGCCTCATAGTTGAAATCCTGGATCTTGGCATCGTCCTTGGCCATCCAGTGGATGAACACGCCCACGCAGACGAACAGGTCGTCGGCCTCGTCGGCGGGAATCGTGCCGTCCTCGACGCAGTCTGCCACCGCCATGGCCACGGCACGCTGCGCTGGGCCGAACATCTGGGTGGCCTGCTCGCCGTTCTTGATGGTCACCTTGTTGAACATCACCGTGTTCGGCTTTGCGGGCAGATTCGGCGCCACCACCGCAAGCAAGGTGGTGAAGCCGTCCTTGTTGTTGGTAAGCGCATTGCAGAACGCCGTTTCGGCAGCACTGCCGCGGGGACCCATTATCAGGTCGACGTGGGCCACTTCGTTGCCCTCGCCTACCAGTGCCTCGCCAACCAATACCTTGTTGATGACTGCCATTTCGCTACTCCTTCCGCTGATAGTTACGTGAACTGGCACCGCCCAAGGACGGTCCCCCTACCCGGTACGGGGCCGACGGACCCGGCTGCGTCCGTCGTTGTTCGCCCACCAGGTCATCCAAGCGCACGGCGAGCAGGGTTGCGACCGTCAGGTCCGCCGTGGTACCTGGATTGACACCGGCACGCTTGAATTGCCCGTCCAACTCTTCCAGACGGGGCAGAAACTGTTCGGGCGCGTCCGAGCGACACAACGCCTCCTCCAGACGTGCCGCCTTGGCACTCACCTCCCTGGCCAGCGCGTTGCCGTGCCGGCGCACGATGTGCGTGTCCCGTGCCCTCGCCAACTGCCCCAGGAACACCCCCACCGCAGCCCATGACTCGTCCTTCCACCGTTCGCGCAACGCGCGCATGCGCGGCATGGACCAGCCGAAGACGTCCTTGAACACGCTGACGTATTGAAACGCGATCCGGTCACGGCGGGCCGCCGGCCACATCCCCTCTATCACGCTG
Source organism: uncultured Gammaproteobacteria bacterium (assembly GCA_964571225.1). Lineage (GTDB taxonomy): Bacteria > Pseudomonadota > Gammaproteobacteria > DATFLG01 > DATFLG01 > DATFML01. Next base: position 16,713 of record CAZNBB010000004.1, on the reverse strand, counting down.
CACGGCGGTTCTCCATGCACGTCGTGGCGCACCGCGGTCCCGAGGCCGCCCGGTGCGGCAATTCGGATCGCACGGTACACCCAGGCCGCATCGTCCCGCCCCGCGGCGCACAGGACACGGCCGAGGTCCGCGCGCAGGCCCTGGCCCGTGCCGTCCATTGCCGCCTGCATAAGGGGGGCACACAACAGCACGATGCCCAGATTCGTGTTGCAACCCACCGCACGGCGTGTGTCCGCCACCGCGTGGTAGACGCGCAGACCCAACCCCACAGTGGGGCTTGCCAGTGCCGGCGCACTTGCCTTGGCACTGAGCCGGAAGTCGGACGCCGTCATGCCGTGGCCGGGGCTGCGCACGCTGACGTTGCCGGGCTTGAAGGCCTGCAACTCCACCTCGCAGGCGCGCAGGTAGGCATCCCGGAGTCGTTCCACGCCAGAAGTGCTCATCCCACCGCCTCCAGCCGGGCGGCTCCACCGGCCACCGAGCGCAGGAAGTCGTCGGCCAGCGTCCGGGCGATATCCACCCCGCACACGCCCTGCAAACCCCGCCACGCGGGAATGCTGTTGACCTCGAGCAGCCACCACCTGCCATGGGTGTCCCGCAACAGGTCCACGCCCGCGTAATGCATCCCCACGGCCGCAGTGGCCGTTTCCGCGAGAGTACGCAGTGTGTCGTCGAGTTCGGCCGCACGGCAGCGGGCGCCGCGCGCCACGTTGCTTATCCAACCGTTGCCCTCGCGCCGCATGGCCGCCACGGCGCGGCCGCCAACCACCAACACGCGCCAGTCGTGCCACTTCCCCTCGCCGCTGTCCAGGTAGCGCTGCAGGTAATACACGCCGTTGTAGGGCTCGCTGTCGGGCAGCGGCGTATCCGGACCGATGCGAACCACGCCTTCACCCTGGGAACCGAACAGCGGCTTGCACACCAGCGTGTGGCCCGCCATGTGTTCCTTCAGCATCACCGACCAGGCATGCACCGGATCGCGAGTCACCCAGGTGGCGGGCACCGGCAGACCGGCTTGGGCCAGTTTCAGGGTGGTAATGGCCTTGTCGACGCTGCGTTCGATGGCACGCCCGTCGTTGTACACGGGAATCCCGATGGCCTGCAGCGCGTGCAGCACGTTCAAGTGAAATATCACCTCTTCCAGGGTGCCGGGGGGCACGCCACGGACGAACGCACCGTCGGGCAGTTCCGGCTCGAAGCCGGGGATACGAACCACCGGCGGCTCGCCCGCCATCTGCAACCGGCACTCCGCCAGGGAAACGAACCGGCTTTCGCAACCCCGGGCCGCGAACGCCTCCCGCAGGCGCGCACCGTGCCAACCCGGTTCGTCCGTGAAAATCGCTATCCGCCGTTTCACGACCGGCCTCCGAACGATTGCTGCAGCAGTTCCTCGTCCACCCCGCCGCCGCGGAATGTGCGGCCGCTGTCCAGGGCACTGACGGCCACCGCCGCCGGGCTGAACAGCATGGGATCGATCTGAAAGAAGTCGTACTCGTAGGACTTGAAGACCTCCGCAAACGGACGGCCGTAGTCCCTGGATTCGCGCGCCGGCAGGGAATGGGCGAGCGCGCGTGCGGCCTGGTCGTCGCCGCGCACATAAAGGTGCACCCGGCCGGCGAACAGGATGGCGTCGTTGGTGCGCCCCATGGCCTGTACAAAGTCCGGGGCCGGTGGAGGCAGCGGAGCGCTGCCCACGCCATCGACGATGCTGTCCAGAGGAAACGCCAACGCATGCACTTTGTGCAGCGCCACCTCCAGCACCCGCGCCACCACCTGCACGGTGCCCGCCAGGCTCCGGGTGGGCGTCATAATCAGCGTCAGATCGGCCGGGGCCAGGCCGCAGTCCGCGGCAATCTTTTCCACCAGCGGAAGGGGCGGGCGCTTGTCCACTTCCAGCACCAGGCAGCCGGAGTCAGCGCGGTCGCGGTAGTCCAGTTCCTCGAACAGCGCCTCCTTTACTGAAAGTGCGCGCGCAGGCCCCGACCCCAGGGCGTGGAAGGCGCCCTTGCCCTCACCGTGGCTCAGGCTCCAGCCGGCATACTGGCTGCCCAGGCAGGCCAACACCGGCGCCGTGGCGTGCACCGTGACCCCGACCGGCCACGCGACGGTCTCGCCGTGGGTCAACGTCACCCGGCCCAGGCCGCCGAGGCAGATTTCCGCGATGCGCCGGCCGGCCTCCAGACCGCCCGCGACATCGATTCCGCCGTCCACCAGGGTGCAGCCGTTGTCCAGGCGTTCCACCGCCAGATCCAGCAGGGGCGCATCGCGAACCAGCGACTCCACCAGCGGAGCGGCCAGAGTGTTCACGCTCGCGGACCAGGCGGCGGATCGCCGTGGTGCGTGTGCGGCCTGCCCGCTCACTGAACCGCTCCATACAGCGGCGTATCGCCCGCCGGACATTCCCCCAGCGACGCCGCCAGCGCCGTCCACCGGGCGTTCACCGTAGCCGTCACGGTGCCGGCCTGCTCACCACTGGCGTGCACCGTGCACACCGGCTCGCCGGCACGGATGTGGCTCGCCGGCTGCGGCAGGTCCCGACACCAGCGCGGCCAGCGCCGGCCTGCATCGATGTGCAGATCCCGGCGCGCATACACGACGCGGCAGGCACGCACGCGTCGTGGGCCCAGGGACAGACCCGGCGGCAGCCGCTCTGCGCAGGCGCGGACATGGAGCGCTACCAGTCCTGTCTGCACGTCGGGTTCGTACAGTTCCAGAGTGGCGCACGGCCGGGGGTTGATCTCGAGCACCTGACAACCGGACTCCGATGCGATGAAATCCAGCCCGTTGATACCCTTCAGCGAGAAGGCGCGCACCAGGCCCTCCACATAGGCCGCGACCGCAGTCCGCTGCCGGCGCGGCAGTGCCGTGTGGTTGATGGCCCCACCATAGCGGAATGGGCTACAGGGATCGTCCGCGTCGGTCCACAAGGTGTTGAACCCGATGACCCGGGCGCACCGTCCGTCGGCCACGAACAACGCCGACATGGCCTGTCCAGTCACCTCGCGCTGAAACATCCAGCCGGGGGCCAGCATCTCCTGGCCTCTGGCGCGGTGGACATGCGCGCCGCCGTCGGCGCGGGCATTCTTGACCAGCCAACCTTCCGCTGCCCGGCGCGGCTCGAACGACACCTCCGGGTGGGGAATTTTGAGAGCGTCGAGCACCGGGAGGAAGACCGCCGGGTCCTTCACGGCACGCACCACCTCCGGATCGTTTCCCGCAATCCGGTAACCGCTGGCCCGCACACCATCGAGCAACTCGGGTTGACCCTCGAACCCGCTTCCGTACACCACCACGCCGGGGCCGTGGGCGTCCCTCAGCACCGCGAGGTCGGCGCGCAGCGCGGCTGCGTCGATGCCACGCTCCGCCACGCGCAACGGGACGTAACGGTGGGCGTTGGCACGAGTTTCCCGATCACCGAAGCAGTCCAGCACGATCGGCCGGCTGCCTCCGCGCACGGCTGACGCCGCCAGCGCCCGTGCCGCGGTGGAAATCAGCACCAACCTGTCCGACCTGGCCCGCATCCTATTGCGCCGCCTCATATGCCTGTTCGAACCCCAGATACTGGGGCTTGTCGGCTTCCCGCATCCGGCACAGCAACCCGTACTGGACCTGGTACTTCACGTTACCGATCGCCAGCGCACCGATACCCACCGCGCCGCTAGGCGAGCCCTCGATGGCGACACCGTCGTCCTGCACGCCGACGCCTTCTATGCCCGCCGGGGGTACGGCGTTGACGTCGGCGGCCACCAGCAGCGACGAGGCACCGGCTACCAATGCCGCCGGCAACACCTGCACACCCGCCTTGGCGGCGGACAGCACCACTTGGGCGTCCTCCAACATCTGGCGCTTGTGCTCATCGTCGGCGCTGCTGCCGGCGTTCATGGTCACGCCGTAACGCTCACCGCACAGGGTCACCGCGCGCCGCGCCGCTTCCATGCCGCTGTGACTCGCCAGTGTCACCCGTGCGCCTTCCCGCGCCGCGAGCACCGCCGCAATGGCGCCCACCGGTCCGGTGCCGAACACCAGTGTGCGGGCGCCGTCCAATGGCTTGCGGTGAGTGCCCGTCAGTGTCTTCTTGACGGCGGCCACCATGGCGGCCGCCGTGGTGAACGCGCCGCTGGGATCGGCAAACACGGACACCTCGAAGGGAGGGACCATGGCCTTGCGCGCGGTCTCGAGCATCTCGACCGCCAGGTGCACGTCGCGCCCGCCCAGAAACACGCCGGTGCGCCGGACACCCTTCGGCCCGCGGGAGAAGATCGCGTCCTGCACCAGATCCGTCACATCGTCCAGGGCGACGCCCGTGTAGGGGGTGACGGCGTCCCAACCCGCGTCATAGGCCAGGTTGACGTCGAAAGGGCTGACGTTGGGCGTAGGGGTCAGCATATGCAGTAAATAGGGCTTCTCCATGATCGGTCCCGGATTTCGTCAATGTCAGGCGATGGTCCCGGTCTGCCGGTTCATCGCCGCTTCGTCGTACCACACCCGACTTCCGACGTTGCGCGGACACAAGGCCAGGAACGTCAGCGAGTCTGTCTCCCGGAAGTGGCGCCGCGCGTCGCCCGCCAGGCTTTGGGCCCGCTCTTCGCCCTCCACCAGGCAGAACCCGGTGGGGCCCCATGAGCTCTGTCCGATTCCCATGGCACCCCTCTCACTCAGCCACGCCATCGCGCGAGCCACCCGTGGACTGCTGAAACGACCGCCCTGGGCGCCGGCAAAATAGTCACCCAGGCGGCGTTGGATTTCTTCCACCGCAGCGCCGAAGGCGGGAAGATCCGCTTCGGCGAGCGCCGGCAGTGCCTGCATCAGCACCACATGGCTGAGGTGTGCAGCCTGGCCGGTGGGAAACGCCGGCAACGCTTCGAACGCCGCGGTCTCCCCGCTCCCGTGCAGTCCCTGGCCCTGGCGGTCGAGCACCAGCAGCATCCGCCACTCGCGCGGTACGTCCAGCCGCACGGTCAACGGCGGCGGGGTCTCGACGCCGGGGGCATGGCCGCCGTCTACGATGAATCCGCCGCTTTCAAAGGCACCGATGCCGATACCCGAACGCGCACCCCGATCGGTGAGCTGCGCGATTTCGCGGGCATTGGTGCGCCTGCCGTAGAGACGGGCGATGGCCGCACCGACGGCCAGGGACGACTGCGTACCCGAACCCAGGCCCGCGTGCTCCGGAATGCTCTGTTCAATGTCAAGGCGAACGGCCTGGGGCAGACCCCACGCTGATGCCAGGCGTCGCGCGCACTCCAGCGCCCGGGCGGCACCCGGGCCGCTGGCGGCCATGGAGCGCGACGGGGTGGCGCACAGGCGCACGCCGATACCCTCCAGCGTCATTCCCAGACTGCCGAAACGACGTCCTAATTCGCCGTCAAGGTCGACAAAGCCCATGTGCAGCCGCGCCGGCGCCTCGACCCATACGCAGCCGGCGGCGGAACCTGCATCGCGAGCGATTGCATTCATAGCCGCCATGGAGCAACTAGCATGCCACTCGGCTTTTTGCCGCCATCGCGGCCACTTGCACCTATATCGGAAGTTCACTGCCCCAGTCCCGTAGCAGTGTGTCACCCGCCTACCTCAGGCAGGTGACAAGATGCACGACCGGTACGGGTGCAACGGCTGTGACACCGGGGAAAAGCGCCTGCAACATGCCCATGGCCGCGCAACACCGGGCGTGGCACGATCCCTGCTTCGGGTGTGAAAACCGATGCCGGCCTCAGCCCGGCGCCGGCGCTCGTGTGCAATCTCCCGGAGCCGCCCATGCCCACCAGCGAGGACCCGCTTTCCTTCGAGCACGTACCCTGTCCGTTCTGTGGGTTGCTGTGCGACGACCTGCGTGTGCGGGTCGCCGATGGTACCGTGGAGCTGCTGGACGGGGGTTGTCCCCGCAGCCAGTCCGGTTTTACGGTCGCCGGCGACGGAGCACCGCGCATTGCCGGCGACGCAGCCTCACTGGATGAAGCGGTCCGCCGGGCCGGCGAGCTGCTCGGTACCGCACGCCGGCCGGTGGTCGGCGGTCTGGGCACGGATGTAGCAGGGATGCGCGCGGTGCTGGCGTTGTCCGACGGGATTGGCGCGGCGCTGGACCATGTACACGGCGACAGTCTGCATGCCAACCTGCGTGTCCTGCAGGACCGGGGTTGGATCACCACCACCCTCGGGGAGGTACGCAACCGCGCCGATCTGGTGGTGGTGCTGGGCAGTGATCTGTTCGACGCCTTTCCACGACTGATCGAGCGGGTCATCGCACCCTCATCCGCCATGCAGGCCGAGGCCCTGCAGGCCCGGCGGCTGGTGGTTCTAGGGGGGCCGGCGGATTGGAGCGCGCCGGCGACCGACGTGCCCGTGCACTACCAACCCGCAGCCATGGAAGATCTGGCGGAACTGCTCTCGGCGCTGCGCTGCCTGATCAACGAACGCCCGCTGCAGGCAGACACACCGGCAGGCCCGACTCTGGACGCGCTGCGCCCCCTGGCCGAGCAGATGAGTCAGGCTTCCTACGGCGTGCTGATCTGGTCCACCCCGTCACTGGCGGGCACACACAAGGACCTTACCGTGCAATGCGCCACCGGCTTGATTGAAGACCTCAACCGGGAGCGGCGCTTCGCCGGGCTGCCGCTGGCGCTGGGCGACGGCGACATGTCCGCCTATCAGGTGTGCACCTGGCAGACCGGCTATCCGCTGCGCGTGGATCTGGCCGGCGGCTTTCCACGCTACGACCCCTATCACCTGTCCACCGCCCGTTCGTTGGCCGACGGTGCCGACGCCCTGCTCTGGATTTCCGCGTTCAATCCCACCCACGGGCCGCCGGACACCCAGGTGCCCACTGTGGTGCTGGGACGTCCGGACCTGCAGTTGCCCCACCAGCCCGAGGTCTTTATCCCTGTCGGCATTCCCGGCCTGGACCATGGCGGCACGGCATTTCGGGGCGATGCGGTGGTATCTCTGCCTCTGCGGGCCTTGCGCAGTACGTCGCTGCCGTCGGTTGCCGCGGTCGCGCAGGCAATCAGCGAACGGATCACATCCACGGAGGCTCCATGTTGACCCGACTGACCGGCGGGGCGTTGTACGACCCGGCCAGGCAGATCAATGGCGAAGTGCACGATCTGTACATACGGGACGGGCAGATCACAGCCGCGCCAGAACCCGGTACACCCGTGGATCGGGAATACGATCTGCGCGGCAAGGTGGTGATGGCGGGCGCCATCGACATGCACACCCACATAGGCGGCGGCAAGGTGAACATCGCCCGCACCATGCTGCCCGAAGACCATGCGGCAGACCCGGTGCCGCGCACCGGACTTTCGCGCAGCGGCTGCGGCCATGCGGCACCGTCCACCCTGACGACCGGCTACCGCTACGCGCAAATGGGCTACACGGCCTGTTTCGAGCCGGCGGTGCTGCCGTCCAACGCCCGCCATGCCCACCTGGAATTGGGCGACACACCCATGGTCGACAAGGGCGGCTACGCCATGCTGGGCAGCGACGAGCTGCTTCTGCACCTGATGGCGACCGGGACCGACCAGGCCGCCATCAACGACTACGTCGCATGGACGCTGCACGCAAGCCAATGCCTGGGCATCAAGGTCGTCAACCCCGGCGGCATCAGCGCGTTCAAATTCAATCAGCGCGAGCTGGACGTGGACGAGGCCAGCGCCAGTCACGGGGTCACTCCCCGGGACATCATCCGCACGCTTACCCGGGCGGTGTACGAGCTGGGCGTGCCCCATCCCCTGCACGTGCACGCGAGCAATCTGGGTGTGCCGGGCAACTTCACCACCACCTTGAAGACCATGGAGGCGGCCGAAGGCCTGCCTGTGCACCTGACCCATATTCAGTTCCACAGCTACGGCACCGAAGGAGACCGCAAATTCTCCTCTGCTGCGGCCGAGATTGCCGAAGCGGTGCGGCGCATGCCCAACGTTACCGTGGATGTGGGCCAGATCATGTTCGGCCAGACGGTCACCGCCTCCGGTGACACCATGCATCAGTACGCCAACCGCCGCTTCGCCCATCCCCACAAGTGGATGTGCATGGACATCGAATGCGACGCCGGCTGCGGGGTCGTACCGTTCCGGTACCGGGACAAGAACTTCGTCAACGCCCTGCAATGGGCCATCGGGTTGGAGCTGTTTCTGGATATCGACGATCCGTGGCGGGTGTTCCTCACCACCGACCATCCCAACGGTGCGCCGTTCACCAGCTATCCCCATCTCATACGCCTGCTCATGGACCGCAGCTTCCGCAACGAAATGCTGACCCGCATCCATCCCGATGCAGCGGCACACAGCCGTCTGTCCAGCCTGGATCGCGAGTACGACCTCTACGAGATCGCCATCATGACCCGCGCGGGGCCCGCCCGGGTGCTGGGCCTGGACGACCGGGGCCACCTGGGCGAAGGGGCGACGGCCGACATCACCGTTTACAACCCGGACGACAACCGCGAACGGATGTTCGAAACACCCGCCTATGTGTTCAAGGACGGTGAACTGGTGGTGCGCGACGGGCAGTTGGTGAAAGTCGTCTACGGACGGACCCACACGGTGCACCCCGACTACGACCCGTCCATCACCCGGCGTGTGCAGCGCTATTTCGAAAAATTTCAGACCGTGCGCATGGAAAACTTCATGATCGGCTCCGACGAGTTTTCCGACGACGGACGCGGTGGACTGGTCGTCCATACGGGCCGCGGGAGGAGCGAAGCGTGATCCGCAACGGTGTGGCCATCGACGACACCTTCGCGGAAGCGTTCGATATGAAGGCGACCCGGGTGATCATCACCGCGTGCGAACACAAGTGGGCCCAGCAGGCGGCCATCACCATGACCGGATTCGCAACTTCGGTGATCGGGTGCGGAATAGAGGCCGGTATCGAGCAGGCGCTGGACGGGAAACAAACCCCCGACGGGCGGCCCGGGGTGTCCGTTCTGGTGTTTGCCATGTCCGGAAAGGACCTGGCCAAGCACCTGGAACGGCGCGTGGGTCAATGCGTGCTCACTGCGCCCACCTCGGCGATCTTTGCCGGCCTGAAGGGCGAGCCGGTGAACCTGGGGCGCAACCTGCGCTACTTCGGCGACGGCTACCAGATTTCCAAGCAGGTCGGGGGACGCCGTTATTGGAGAGTGCCCGTGATGGACGGCGAATTCCTGTGCGAGGAGACCACCGGTCGCCAAAACGCCATCGGCGGCGGCAATCTGCTGGTACTCGCCGCCGGCGTGGAAGGTGCACTGGCCGCCTGCGAGAGCGCGGTAGCCGCCATGGGAAGGGCACCCAACGTAATCATGCCGTTCCCGGGCGGCATCGTGCGATCCGGATCGAAGATCGGTTCCAAGTACTCCTCGGTGCCCGCATCCACCAATGACGCCTACTGCCCGACCCTGCGCGGCGTCACCACCAGCCAGTTGGGCCCGGACGTGGGTGCGGTGCTAGAGATCGTGATCAACGGTCTGTCGGATGCGGACCTGCGCCAGGCCATGACCACGGGCATCGGAACACTGTGTGAGCTGGGCCAGCGCCATGGCATCAAGCGCATCTCGGCAGGCAATTTCGGGGGCAAACTGGGACCGCACCACTACCACCTGCGGGAGCTGGCACCATGAGCGAGGTGGTCCTGACTCTGCGGCAAGCCCCCTCTCAGCGACTGGACGTGAGTGATTTGAGCCTGCCCGTGTTGGCGGCTCTCGATGCGACCCGGATTGCCGCCTTGCCTCTGCGACTGGGCAACGCGTCGGTGGCCGCCGGCGAGTTGTTCCAGGTGACGGTCTCCGCCTCCCGCGAAGATGCACTGGTGGTGCGAGACAGCTGCGACCGGCTGGACGGGCTCGGCGCAGGCACCGCCGGGGGCCGGGTGGAGATCTTCGGAGACGCCGGCGCGTTCGTGGCGCATGGCATGTCCGGCGGACAGGTGGAGGTGCACGGCAACTGCGGTGCCTATGCGGGCACCGGTATGGCGGCCGGCCGTCTCCACGTGCACGGATCCGCCGGCGACTTTGCGGGCGCCGCGCTGCCCGGGCAGGGGACGGGGCTGCAGGGCGGCACGTTGGTGGTCGACGGTGACGTGGGCGCCCGCGCCGCGGACCGCATGCGGCGCGGCCTTCTGCTGGTTGCCGGCAGTACGGGTGAACACTGCGCAGCGCGCATGATCGCCGGCACCGTGTCCGTGCTTGGCAGGGTGGGGCCAGGCCTCGGACTGGGAATGCGCAGGGGCACTGTGTTGGTGCGGGAACTGCCCGATCCGTTGCCGGCAACTTTCAGCCGTACGGGGGTCCACTCGCTGAATTTCCTGAACCTTTTCCGCCAAAACCTCTCTCAAGCAGGGTACGCCGCACATGGGCGCGACGGGCAGCAGGTCCAGCGGTGGGTTGGAGATCGGGCGGTGGGTGGTCTGGGAGAGGTCCTGTTATGGGTGTGATCCGGCAGTCTCAGATCCGCCGGCGATAATCGCGCCATCTCCGTCCGCTGGCGCAGATTACCGGCAAATCAATGCGCAGGGTCGCCTTCGCCCGCGCATTTGCAGTGTCAGACATCCAACAAGCAAAAGGAGATATCCATGATGGAACCGCTGCGCTACAAACCTTTTGCATCCGCGGATCCGGCTGCGCCCAAGCTGTCCCGATTGGTCGCGGCACTGACCATCGCATGCGCCAGTGGCACGGCGGCAGCGGCAAACGGCCCGACGACCTCGGCCGACCCCACGGCCGCCGGCTCGGCACCGACGCCTCTGGCCCCCATCGTGGTGACCGCAACCCGCACGCCCGAATCAAGCTACGACCTGCCCCTGTCCATCAGCTCGGTTACACAGCAACAGATTCAGCAGGCGCAGCCCAAGGTGAACCTGTCGGAAAGTCTCGGCCGGGTGCCCGGCATCGTGGTCCAGAACCGGCAGGACTACGCGGAAGGCCTGCAGATCTCATCGCGCGGCTTCGGCGCACGCACTCCGTTCGGCGTGCGCGGAGTGACACTGCTGGTGGACGGAATTCCGGCCACCATGCCCGACGGTTCCGGCGATTCATCAATTTTTGATCTGGGTTCCGCCCAGCGCATCGAAGTGCTGCGCGGCCCGTTCTCGGCGTTGTATGGAAACGCCTCCGGCGGCGTCATCCAGATATTCACCGAGAACGGACCCGCCCATCCCACCATCACACCGAACTTCTGGGCCGGCAGCTATCGCTCCTATCGGGCCGGCGTGAAGTTCGGCGGCCAGCAGGGCAAGCTCAACTACATGATGGATCTGTCACGTTTCCGCACCGACGGCTACCGCGATCACAGCGCCGCGCGTCGCGACCAGTTCAACGGCAAGTTCCGCTACAAGCCGGACGGCGCCACCAGCGTGACGGTGCTCATCGATGCCCTCAACCAGCCGAATGTCGAGGACCCGCTGGGACTGACCCAGGCACAGTATGACCAGAACCCGCAACAGGCGGTGTCCGGGGCGTATGCATACAACACCCGCAAGACGCTGCGGCACTGGCAGACCGGCGTGGTCATCCAGCATCAACTCGACGCCCACAACTCCATACGCATACTCGGCTACGGCGGCAGGCACCGCGTCCAGCAGTTCCTGCCCTTCAGCGGAGACTTCGGCCTTTCCTCCGGCGGCGTGGTTGACCTGCATCGAACCTTCGGCGGGGCCGATGCCCGCTGGACCCATAAAGGCGATCTGATGGGAACGCCGCTGACCTGGGTGGGCGGCGTGAACTACGGCACCATGGACGAGCTTCGCAAAGGCTTCGTGAACGACTTCGGTACCATCGGCGCACTGCGCCGCAACGAGGACGACACCGTCTACAATGTGGACGAATACCTGCAAGGCCAGTGGCAGTTCACCAAGCGCTGGTCGGCCACCGCCGGCGTGCGCCACAGCCGGGTCCACTTCAATTCCCAGGACCATTTCATCACCGCGACCAATCCCAACGACAGCGGCAGCGTCACCTACTCCCACACAAGCCCCGTGATCGGCGTTCTGTACAAGCTGCGCCCGCGCCTGCATCTGTACGCCAACTACGGGGAAGGCTTCGAGACGCCGACGTTCGCCCAGCTTGCCTACAAGAGCACCGGTGGGTCCGGACTGAATTTCGACCTCAGGCCCGCCACCAGCCAGAACTACGAGATCGGCCTGAAGAGCTTTCCCACCCTGAACACGGAGCTCAAGGTGGCGGCCTTCCACATTCATACCTCTCACGAGATCGTGGTTGCCCAATCGGTCGACGGACGCACCAGCTACCGCAACGACGGGGGCACCAACCGCAATGGTGTCGAGATCAGCGTGGACAGCCATCTGCGCCACCACGTCGATGCGTATCTGGCCTACAGCTATCTGCACGCACGCTTCGAGCAGGGATCCATCGCCGGCAATCAACTACCCGGAGCGCCGGCGAGCACGGTGTACGCCGAACTGCGCTGGCACGACCCCGCCAGCGGCTTCTACACCCGGTTGGACGGCCAGGCCCGCAGCAAGGTCTATGTGGACGACCAGAACTCGGCTTCCGCCAGCGGCTACTCTGTGGTCAACTGGGCGGCCGGCCTCAAACAGTCGGTGCAACGGGTACACTTCGACGAGTTCGTGCGGGTGGCCAATCTCTTCGACCGCAAATACGTGGGCGCGGTCATCATCGCGGACCACAACGGCCGCTACTTCGAGCCGGCACCGGGGCGCAATTTCATCGTCGGCGTGTCAGCGAGCTACCGCTTCTAACCCGCTCGAATTTTCGGCGATACCGGCCCGCTGCCATGAGACAGCGGCAGGCGCCTGCCGAACGCGTCCAACGACACGGGGTTCCAGTGACTCGTCGGGCGCGGTGGGAATTGTGGGGGAAAACCGCTAGCGGTCCGTCCAGGCGGTAGCGCCGGTCAGCCCTGACCGTTGAAATGAAAGCGCAACCAGATCCGAAACCTCAAGGTATGCCCCTGCAGCGCCGCGGGGGGCGCCGGCAGGGAGGACTCCCGAACGGCGTTCAGTGCCGCCTGATCGAGGATCGGCGAACCGCTGGAGTGTACCACCCGCACGTGACGAGCCTGGCCGTCGTGATACTCGAACGCCACCTCGGTGGCCCCTTCGATTCCCATGGCCTGAGCGGCACGGGGATAGCGCACTGCGCTCTTCACCGCTGAACGTACTGCATCCTTGAAGCTGACCGTCATGCGCGCCAGAGCCTTGGGCGAGGGCTTGGCGGATACTGCCGGCGGTGGAGTCCTGGGAACCGGTGCCGTGCGCGCCGGTGCCTTCGGCGGCGCCACCTTCGGTCGAACACGGGCCCTGTGAGGCACCGGCTTCGGTTTCGGTGCGGGTTTGGGAACCGGTTTCGGCTTGGGCTTGGGTACCGGTTTGGGCTTCGGTTTGGG
>CAZNBB010000004.1:0-3279 GCA_964571225.1 uncultured Gammaproteobacteria bacterium | reverse complement strand
GTTTGGGAACCGGTTTCGGCTTGGGCTTGGGTACCGGTTTGGGCTTCGGTTTGGGTTTCGGTTTTGGTACCGGCTTGGGCTTGGGTTTGGGTTTCGGCTTTGGTGCCGGCTTGGGACGTACTGCAGGCTTCTTCGGGGTCGGCTTGGGCTTGTGGACCGGAGCCGGTGGCAGCGGGCTCACCGTGACCGTGAATGGCACCGGCTGCGGAACAGGCTGCGGTCGATGCTGGCCGCTGTAGCGCAGCGCGGCGACAGTGAACAGACTTTCTATCAACAGGGCGACCACAAAGGCCTGCGGTACGGAGAGCTCACGATTCTGGCAGTGGTGGCTCCGGTTACCCGGCATGTCTTCCTGCATCCACAGGTCGCGCGGCGATTCCGACATGCGTCATGCCGGCCTGCCGACACGCATCCAACACGTGCAGAAGCATCTGCACCGTCGCCTTCTTCGCCCCGGCAATGGTCACAGTGGTCTTGGCCGGATCGTACCGTCTCAGCCATTGCGTCAGTTCGGCCGACGCCATCACCCGGTCGTGGACACGCACCGTTCCGTCGCTCAACACCGAAATCACCACCGACGGGCGCGGCATCGGCTTCGCCGTCGTGCTGTTGGGCAACTGGGACCCGATACCGGTCGCCGGAATCATGCGCAGAGTGATCATCACGAACACCACCAGCAGGAACAGCATGATGTCGATCATGGGGATGATTTCCACCCGCCCCTTGTGTTCGTCGAAGTAGCGCATATCAGAACACGCTCCCGTCGGTTCCGTTGCGCTTGACCCGGGACGCATCCTGCGGCGCCGCCGCCAGCGACCTGGCCAGGCGGTTCTCCAGCATCAGCTTCACCGTTTCCAGATGGTGTACCACCAGGCGCACGCGTTTCTGCAGGCCGTTGAAGCACACCAGCCCCACGATGGCCACCAGCAGGCCGGCGGCGGTGGCGATCAACGCCTCGGCGACCCCGCCCGTGACCTGCGATGGGACGGCACTGGGGTCGCCCAGCACCTTGAAGGAGGAGAAGATGCCGATAATGGTGCCCAGCAGGCCCAGCAGGGGCCCCAGGGTCACGGCCGTATCCAGCAGCCACAGCCCACGGTCTATACGGGGCACCTGCAACATGAGCGCCTCGTCCAGGTCCGCCGCCAGCCGTTCGCGGGCACGCGACCCCAACGCATCCCTGGCGATCTGCAACAACGCTCCGTAGGGAGACCGCCCGTACTGCTGAAGCAACCCCTCCAGGGTGGCATGGTCCAGGACGGGCGCAGCGCCCAGCTTCCCGCACAGGGTGCTCCCCGTGCGGGCCGCCGTCGCGAGTCCCCAACTGCGCTCCACGATGACAGTGAGCGCGATAAGCGACAGGACGGCGATCACATAGAGCACGCCTCCGGACACGTCCGCGATATGTTCCAGGGTCTGCAAGGTCATCCAGGCCTCCTAACCGAACTCGTCCGGATCGCACGCAATACCAGGGTCTGGGCTGCGGTGCCCCGCCTGGCATGACCGGCATGCCCAGTGGGCGTTCCCGCTGCACCGTGTCCGGCCCAAGTCCGCCGCGTGCCGGGCATAGGTCCAGTAGGCGCAATGTTCGTGCCAACGGTTGAGGGGCAGGACGCCTATGCGCTACAGCGATACCAGCCAGTGAAGAGGCTCGGCAAAGCGAGCACCAAGCAGGGCTTCGGGCACCGGGCACCCGGCTGGCGCACTGGAAAGGCGCAACGCAGACCGATGGCTTTGTTGTTGCAGGTGTCACTATGTGTCAGTTCCGGGACACTGCACTGGATACTGAGCGGCCAACCCGACAGCCATGGCGTTCGCGGCAAACGATTTGGGCCTTACGACCTTAGCTCGGCACAATAATTGCCCCTCATCAATCACCTGCCGGGCGGCTCGTGGGCAGGCCCGCGCAACACACGTCGACGCCCGCCGTACAGCCCCATGCGCAACTGCAAACGGCGCGGTTCCTTATCCGAACAAGGAGAGCCCATCCATGGCCCAGCTAGTGGTTCTGTACCATAACCCCGAGGATTCATCGGCGTTCGACGCCCACTACGCCAGCGTCCATATTCCCCTTGCGAAAAGCATCCCCGGGCTGCGGGACTACCAGATCAGCGACGGCCCGGCGCGCACACCCGACGGCCAGTCCCCCTACCACCTCATCGCGACTCTGACCTTCGATTCGGTGGACGCCATCAAGGCGGGGCTGTCCTCCAAGGAGGGCGGTGCAGCGGTGGCCGACCTGGGAAACTTCGCCACCGGCGGCGCCACCGTACTGATGTTCGACACCAAGTCAGTCTAAACACGCCCAGGCCGACAGGGACGTCGGCCGCAGGACGGTCGACCCGGCGCTAGAGTAGTTGGGAGGAATACCGGATTCCGACCCAGACACCGATGGGGGCGCCCACCGACCGGAACTGCGTCGACACGCCCGTATTGGGATCGAAGCTGCCACCAACGAAGGCGTTGCTTCCTAATACCCCGAGCGAGTAGTAGTTGACGTCGAAGAGGTTGGTCACCTGCAGGAAGGCGTGCCAGCGGGGCCTGATTCTGTAGGTGGCATCCAGGTCCGCCACCACATATCCCGGCACCTGGCCGTGAACGTCCCTGTTGTTCTCGTCCCCGCGCGCATACTGGCCCGTCTGCGCCTCAATGGTCGTGCCCACCCGCAGACGATTGGTGACCGAATAGTCGAGGCGCAGCTTGACTGACTGTGCAGGGATACCCGGTACACGGTCGCCCGGGCGCACGGTGATCAGACCATTGGCTGCCGCGCTGGAGTTGTTGGGACTCGCCTCGGTGAAAGTCGACTGAAAGGTGGCATCGGTGTAGGTGTACTGGGCCGACAACCGCAGGCGACCGACACGTCCGTGGGCGCTCAACTCCAGGCCCTGATGGCGGGTCTTGGGCACATTCTGGAAAAATCCCTGAGCCCCATTGAGGCTGATGAACTCGATGTTGTCGCGCAGATTCGTTCGGTAGACGGCCGCATGCCACGACCAGTTGTCGGCGATACGCCCCCGAGCGCCGAACTCCAGGGTCTTGGACACCACCGGTTTCAAGGGCGGGTCGGCAAGAAAGTTGTCCGGCAGGGCGCAGGGGGCGCTGGGATCGGCACAGGTCAGCTCCACAGGAGTGGGCGTGCGCATGCCCTCGCTGTAACTCGCGTAGGCGTGTACCCCGTGCCACGGGGTCAGGTTCAGCCCCACCGCCGGGTTGAAACGCGAAAACACGTGGTTGCCGTTCAATGCGGTGCCCAGTCGGTCCAGCAGGTGCACCCGC
>CAZNBB010000003.1:63513-75140 GCA_964571225.1 uncultured Gammaproteobacteria bacterium | reverse complement strand
TGATTGCGGCGGCCGACGTGCCGTTCCAGCTCTGGGACCACGCCCGGCAGCTGAAAATGACCAAGCAGGAGACCAAGGACGAATACAAGGAAACCGAAGGAAATCCGGAGATCAAGCGCCGGATTCGGGGCAAACAGCAGGAGATGGCCCAGGCGCGCATGATGTCCGAGGTGCCCAAGGCCGATGTGGTCGTGACCAACCCGACCCACTATGCGGTGGCCTTGCGCTACGACGCACAGGACATGGGGGCCCCCCGCGTGGTGGCCAAGGGTGCCGACCTGGTCGCGGCCCAGATCCGCACGGTAGCGGCCGCCAACGACGTGGTCGTCATGTCCGCGCCGCCTCTGGCGCGCGCGCTCTACCACAGTACCAAGCTCAACCAGGAAATCCCCGCGGGGCTGTATCTCGCGGTGGCGCAGGTTCTCGCTTACGTCTACCAGCTCAAGGCGGTGGAGGAGCGCGGCGGTGTGGTGCCGACGCCTCCTTCGGACCTGCCGGTGCCGGATGAATTCGAAAAAGGTCGGGGCGGCGCACAAAGGCCGACCGGGCAATAGCGGCAGATAGGGGGTGTCATCCATGAACGGTACTTCACTGCTGGACAACATCCGCGGAGTCGCGCGCAGCGGCCTGGGGGCGCCGCTGCTGCTGGTGATCATCATGGCCATGATGGTGATTCCGCTGCCGCCCTTCGCGCTGGACCTGCTGTTCACCTTCAACATTTCCCTGTCGCTGGTGGTCATGCTGGTCACCATCTACGCCCTGCGGCCACTGGACTTCGGGGCGTTCCCCACCGTGCTGCTGATGGCCACGCTGCTGCGGCTGGCGCTGAACATCGCGTCCACGCGCGTGGTGCTGCTTCACGGCCACAGCGGAACGGCCGCCGCCGGTCACGTCATCCAGGCGTTCGGTGAGTTCGTCATCGGCGGCAACTACGCCGTGGGCCTGGTGGTGTTCTCCATCTTGGTCATCATCAACTTCGTGGTGGTCACCAAAGGCGCAGGTCGCGTGTCGGAGGTGACGGCCCGTTTCACATTGGACGCCATGCCCGGCAAGCAGATGGCCATCGATGCCGATCTCAACGCCGGCATGCTCACCCAGGAGGAGGCCAAGGAGCGGCGCGAGGAGATCCGGCGCGAGTCCGATTTCTACGGGGCCATGGACGGTGCCAGCAAGTTCGTGCGCGGCGACGCCGTGGCCGGCATCCTGATCCTGTTCATCAACATCATCGGCGGTCTCACCATCGGCATGGCCCAGCACGGCATGGCCCTCAGCGCGGCCCTGCACAACTACACCCTGCTGACCATCGGCGACGGTCTGGTGGCCCAGATCCCGTCGCTGCTGCTGTCCACCGCCACAGCCGTGATCGTCACTCGGGTGTCCAGTGCCCAGAACATGTCCGAGCAGATCAACGCGCAGTTGCTGGGCAATCCCCGCGCGCTGGGAATCTCCGCGGGCATCATTGGCGTGCTGGGCCTGGTGCCCGGCATGCCGAACCTGCCGTTTATCCTGTTGGCGGGGTTACTGGGCGGCGGCGCCTACTGGATGCACATGAAGAACAAGGCCGAGGCCGAGCAGCAGGAAGTGGTGAGCGACGCCGAGGAGATCCCCGCCGAGCATCGGGACCTCAGCTGGGACGACGTGGCACCGGTGGACATCATCGGGCTGGAGGTCGGCTACCGTCTGATTCCCCTTGTGGACCGCAACCAGGGCGGCCCTCTCATGGCCCGCATCAAAGGGGTACGCAAGAAGCTTTCCCAGGAGTTGGGCTTTCTGGTCCAGTCGGTGCACATCCGTGACAACCTGGACCTGGCCCCCAACGCCTATCGCATCACCCTGATGGGCGTGCCGGTGGGCGAGGCGGAGGTCCACCCCGAGCACGAGTTGGCCATCAACCCCGGCCAGGTGTTCGGCACGCTGCAGGGTATTTCCACCAAGGACCCCGCCTTCGGGATGGACGCGGTGTGGATCGATCCGGCCCAGCGGGACGATGCCCAGGCGATGGGTTACACGGTCGTCGATGCCAGCACCGTGGTCGCCACCCATCTCAGCCAGCTCTTGCAGCAGCACGCCCACGAACTGCTGGGTCATGAAGAGGTTCAGCAACTGCTGGACATGCTCGCCAAGTCGGCACCCAAGCTGGTGGAAGACCTGGTTCCCAAGGCCCTTTCCCTGGGTGGTTTGCTGAAGGTGCTGCAGAACCTGCTGGAAGAACAGATCCCCGTCCGCGATATGCGGACCATTGCCGAAACGCTGGCGGAGTACGCACCCCACAGTCAAGACGCCGGCGTACTCACCGCCGCGGTGCGCGCTTCCCTCGGCCGGTCAATTGTTCAGCATATCAATGGCATGGCGCCCGATCTCCCGGTCATTACGCTGGATCCATCACTGGAACAGATATTGCAGCAGTCGGTTCAGAGCACGGCAGACGGCAACGCGGGCTTCGAGCCCGGACTTGCCGACCGGATGCACAGTGCCCTGGCGGAAAGTGCCCAGCGCCAGGAGGCCATCGGCCAACCGGCAGTGTTGCTGGTTTCGCCGGGAGTACGGGCCTGGCTGGCAAGGCTGGTGCGCCACAGTATCCCGGGCCTGCATGTGCTCGCGTACAACGAAGTGCCGGACAACAAACAGATCAAGGTCGTGAGTACCGTGGGGCGAATGGCGACGGGCCTGAACGGTCCGGAGGCGGTAGGGGCCTGACGGCTGAGCTGAGGATGATGCCATGAAGATTAAGCGGTACTTCGCACCGGACATGCGCCAGGCGATCCGCATGGTGCGTGAAGAGCAGGGGCCCGACGCCGTCATCCTTTCCAACCGCAAGGTCAACGGCGGCGTGGAGATCATCGCCGCCATCGACTATGACGAAGCCTTGGTGGAACGGGCCGCAGCGACATCCCAGAGTGCGCCCAAGGCCGCTCCGTCCGGATCACCTTCGGCGGCGATCCCTGCCGGCGGCAAGGCCCACGTCGAGTACACCGAATCTTCCCCGGCCCCGCAGCCGAACGGAGCCACACCTTCGCCCGACACGGGCAAAGCCGGCATTTACTGGTCCCAGGATCCCGCCCTGGTCGCCATGCAGCAGGAACTCAAGCAACTGCGCGACATGCTCGAGCAGCAGGTTGCCCAGCTGGCCTGGAACGACGTGGAGCGGCGCCATCCGGTGCAGGCCGCGTTGCTGCGTCGTCTGCAGCGTCTGGGGTTGCAGTCCGAGCTGTGTCAGAGCCTCGCTGACGGCACCGCCGGCGCCGCGGACGAAGCCCAGGCCTGGCGCCACGCTTTGGCGCTGCTGGCCCACCGGGTGCCGGTGACAGACGACGACATTTTGACGCATGGGGGCGTGGTGGCCCTAGTGGGTCCCACCGGGGTCGGCAAGACCACCACGGTGGCGAAGCTGGCGGCCCGCTACGCGCTGCGCCACGGCCAGCGCAACGTGGCCCTGGTCACCACCGACAGCTACCGGATCGGAGCCCACGAACAGCTGCTGACCTATGGCCGCATTCTGGGTGTGCCGGTGCAGGTGGCATCCGACGCGGGGGAGCTGCAGGCAGCGCTGCGCAGCCTGATGGACAAACAGCTGGTGTTGATCGACACCGCCGGCATGAGCCAGCGGGACGTACGCCTGAGCGAGCAGTTCGCCACCCTGACGGGTTCTGGCAGCCCGATACGCAGTTATCTGGTCATGTCCGCCACCACCCAGCAGTCGGTGCTGGATGAATCGGTGCGGGCGTTCCACGCGGGGGCTCTGGACGGCTGCATCCTGACCAAGATGGACGAGGCCGCCAGCCTGGGCGGCGCTCTGTCCGTGATCGTGCGGCACGACCTGCCTCTCGCCTACGTGGGCGACGGGCAGCGCGTGCCGGAGGATATGCACCCGGCGCGCAGCCACAACCTGGTGAGCCGCGCCGTCGCGTTGATGCAAGCGGAGCGGGAGGCCGACACCCAGGCCGCGCCCGTGCAGTTGGGAGGAATGGCGGCGAATGCTCATGGCTGAAGTGAAGTTCGATCAGGCGGCGGGACTGCGCCGCATGGCACAACCGCGGCCGGTGCGGGTGATCGCGGTGACCAGCGGCAAAGGGGGGGTCGGCAAGACCAACGTGTCCGTGAACCTGGCGGTGGCGCTGGCCGACAGCGGGCGAGAGGTGATGCTGATGGACGCGGACCTCGGGCTCGCCAACGTGGACGTACTGCTGGGGCTGCATCCGGCCTACGACCTGTCGCACGTCATCAAGGGCGAGCGGACCCTGGAGGAAGTCATCGTGCAGGGTCCCTCGGGGCTGAAGATCGTGCCGGCCACCTCGGGAACCAAGCATATGGCCGAGCTCAGCCCGGCCGAGCACGCGGGCGTGATCCGGGCTTTCAGCGAGCTGAACTACGACCTGGACGTGCTGGTGGTGGACACGGCGGCGGGCATTTCCGACAGCGTGACCAGCTTCAGCCGCGCTTCCCAGGAAATCGTTGTGGTTGTATGCGATGAGCCGGCCTCCATTACCGACGCCTATGCGCTGATCAAGCTGTTGAGCCGCGAGTACGGTCTCGAGCGCTTCCGGGTGCTGTCCAACATGACCCGCAGTGCCCAGGAGGGCCGGGATCTGTTCAACAAGATAGCCCGGGTCACCGACCGGTACCTGGACGTCACCCTGGAGTATCTGGGTGCGGTTCCCCACGACGAGTACCTGCGCAAGGCCGTGCAGAAGCAGCGCTCGGTCGTGGCCGCCTATCCGCGCAGCCGCGCGGCCATGGCATTCAAGAATTTGGCCCAGAAGGCCGATAGATGGCCCGTACCCACAGGTGCGGGCGGCCATCTGGAATTCTTCGTCGAGCGGCTCATCCAGTCCAGTTGTGGCGAGATGGAGATGCTGCGATGAATGGGGTTGCAATGTACGCCGCTACACAAGAACGGGATTACGAGGATCTGGTGCACCGCCATGCGGCGCTGGTCAAGAGGATTGCCTTCCATCTGATGAGCCGACTGCCTCCCAGCGTGCAGTCCGACGACCTCATCCAGGCGGGCATGATCGGCCTGCTGGAAGCGGCGCGTAACTATGACGCTACCCAGGGGGCGAGCTTCGAGACCTACGCCGGCATCCGCATCCGCGGGGCGATGCTCGACGAGATCCGCCGCACCGACTGGACACCCCGGTCGGTCCACCGCAAGGCGCGCCAGGTCGCGGAAGCGGTGCGGCAGATCGAGAACGAGCAGGGTCGGGATGCACGGGACAACGAGGTGGCCGAGGCGCTGGGCATCGGCCTGAACGAGTATCACCGCATTCTGCAGGACGCCAGTGGCTGCCGGGTATTCAGCTTCGACGACCCGGCCGCCTCAGGGGACGAGCCCGACGCCGCCACCATGGGGCAGAGCAACGAGCCCCTTGAGAACCTGCAGAACGACGCCTTCCGGGATGCGCTCGCCGAAGGCATCTCTGGGCTGCCGGAACGGGAAAGACTGGTGATGGCGCTGTACTACGACGAAGAGCTGAACCTGCGTGAGATCGGCGAGGTGCTCGGGGTCAGCGAGTCGCGGGTGTGCCAGATCCACGGCCAGGCATTGATCCGGCTGCGCGCACGCATGGGCGAGTGGGTCTCTGAAATCGAAGAGTAGGACCGGGCCTGGACCGGGTGCCGGGCGCCGGGGCGGTACACCCGCGAAGTCAGTTAGGAGGTACCTTTGGACAAAGACATGAAGATCCTGATCGTGGACGACTTTTCCACGATGCGACGCATCATCAAGAATCTGTTGCGGGATCTGGGCTTCAACAACACCCAGGAGGCCGACGACGGCAACAGCGCCTTGCCGGTTCTGCAGTCCGGCAACTTCGACTTTCTGATCACGGACTGGAACATGCCGGGAATGACCGGCATCGACCTGCTGAAGGCCGTGCGCGCCGATGCCAAGCTCGCCAGTCTGCCGGTGCTCATGGTGACCGCCGAAGCGAAGAAGGACCAAATCGTGGAAGCCGCACAGGCGGGCGTCAACGGCTACATCGTCAAGCCGTTTACGGCCGTCACGCTGAAAGAGAAGATCGACAAGATATTCGAACGGCTCGCGGCGGCCCAAAGCTAGGAGGGCAGATGGACGACAACTGGCTGACAAGAGCGGACTGCCTCGCCCAGGCCCGTCAACTGGTCACGGAGTTGGAGGCCGGCAACGAAGCCGGTGCAAGCCGGCTGTTGGACGATCTCACCCGCTCCCGGGACGACGGCCTGTTTCAGGAACTCGGCAAGTTGACCCGTGAACTGCACGAGGCGCTGAACAGCTTCCAGCTGGATTCGCGTGTATCGGATCTCGCCCAGACCGACATTCCGGATGCACAGGAACGACTGAGTTACGTAATTACCATGACCGAGCAGGCCGCTCACCGTACGCTGAGTGCGGTGGAGGAGGCGCTGCCGGTTTCCGATGAGCTCAAGCGGGACGCCGACGAACTGCTGACCCAATGGCAACGGTTTCGACGCCGCGACATGAGCATCGACGAGTTCCGCGCCCTCAGCAGCACATTGGACGATTTCTTCAGCCAGACCTCCCAGCGTGCGGCGAGCCTCAGTCGCCAGCTTTCCGAAGTGCTGATGGCCCAGGATTTTCAGGATCTCACCGGCCAGATCATCCGCAAGGTCATCACCCTGGTCAAAGAGGTCGAAGAGAATCTGGTTTCCCTGGTCCGCATCTCGGGTGCCCGCATGAAAGCCACGGACATCGTGGCGACGACCCAGGACGACCGGGGCTGTCAGGGGCCGACCGTGCCGGGTGTGGACAGTGTGGCTGACGTGGTATCCGGTCAGGACGATGTCGACGACATCCTGTCGAGCCTGGGTTTCTAGGGGACGCTCAGATGACGATCGACGCTGACGACGAAATTCTGCAGGACTTCCTGGTCGAAGCCGGCGAGATTCTCGAACAGCTCAACGAGCAGTTGGTCGAGCTCGAGCAGAGGCCCCAGGACGTCGATCTGCTGAACGCGGTGTTTCGCGGCTTCCACACCGTCAAGGGCGGGGCCGGCTTTCTGGGTCTGGATGCCCTGGTGGCCGTGTGCCATCGGGCCGAGGACGTGTTCAACGTTCTGCGCCAGGGTGGGCGCCAGACTGACGCCGAGCTGATGGACGCCGTCCTCAAGGTGCTCGATGAAGTCAATTCCATGTTTTCCCAGGTACAGGGCGGCGAGGACCCGGCGCCGGCTCCGCCGGAACTGCTCGCCCAGCTGGAGGCGCTGGCGAAGTCCGAGACGCCCGCCGCCGCACCCCCCGCCCCGCCGGCCCCGTCCGGCGACAACGCCGCCGCACCTTCCGACGGGGATATCACCGATGCCGAGTTCGAGGCGCTGCTGGATGCCGCCCAGGCCACCGGTGGGCAGGCCGTCGCGGCCGCTGAACCGGCCGAAACAGCCGCTGCGGGCGGCGACGATATCACCGATGACGAGTTCGAAGCCCTGCTCGATCAACTGCACGGGCAGGGTGCGGCACCCGCGGGGCCGGTAGCCGCCGATCAGCCGGCTGCTGCCGCCGCCCAGTCGTCCGCCGCGCCGGCGGGCGGTGGGGACAGCGACGAGACCATCACCGACGACGAATTCGAGGCGTTGCTGGACCAGTTGCACGGTAAGGCGCCGGCTGAACCGTCCTCCGGGAAGCCTGCGTCGACAGCAGCCAGCGCCGCACCCGTGACGCCGGCCCCGGCCGCCAAATCCGCCGCGCCGTCCAAGCCGGCTCAACCCCAGGCCGAGGCTTCCGTGCGGGTGGATACCAAGCGCCTCGACGACATCATGAATCTGGTGGGGGAACTGGTGCTGGCGCGCAATCGCTTGTCCACATTGCGGGCCAGCAGGGCGGACGAGGAAATCGGCAAGGCGGTCGCGAACCTCGACGTCGTCACCGCCGACCTGCAGGCGGCAGTGATGAAGACCCGCATGCAGCCCATCAAGAAGGTATTCGGCCGCTTCCCGCGGGTGGTCCGGGACATTGCCCGCAACCTGCACAAAGAGGTGGTTCTGGAGATGCAGGGCGAGGAGACGGACCTGGACAAAAACCTGGTCGAGGCCCTTGCCGATCCGCTGGTGCATCTGGTCCGCAACGCCGTGGACCACGGGCTGGAAGGCCCGGAGGAGCGGGAAGCCGCCGGCAAGCCCCGGGTAGGCACGGTGGTACTGTCGGCCGAGCAGGAAGGCGACCATATCCTGCTGTCCATTCACGACGACGGCAAGGGTATGGACCCGGAGGCGCTGCGCCGGAAGGCTGTGGAAAACGGCCTGATGGATCAGGAGAGCGCCTCCCGGCTCGATGACCGGGAGTGCTGGAACCTGATTTTCATGCCGGGCTTTTCCACCAAGTCCGAGATATCCGACATCTCGGGGCGCGGCGTCGGCATGGATGTGGTCAAGACCCGCATCGCGCAGCTTAACGGCACGGTGGATATCGAATCCGAACTGGGCAAGGGAACCTGCATCAGCATCCGGGTGCCTCTCACCCTGGCGATCATGCCGACGCTCATGGTGGTGCTGGGGCGGCAGACTTTCGCGCTGCCCCTGGCGAGCGTGAGCGAGATATTCAACCTCGACGAGTCCCGTACCAACATGGTGGACGGACGTCTGGTTGTCATCGTCCGGGACAAGGCACTGCCGCTGTTCTATCTGCGCAGCTGGCTGGTTGCCGACAGCCACGGTTCGGCGGCCGACATGGGGCATGTCGTGGTGGTGCATGTGGGCAATCAACGGGTGGGCTTCGTGGTGGACCAGCTGATCGGCCAGGAAGAGGTGGTGATCAAGCCGCTGGGATCGCTGTTGCACGGGCTGGCGGGTTTCGCGGGCGCGACCATTACCGGCGACGGCAATATCGCGCTGATTCTGGACGTTCCCAGTCTCATGAAGAAATACGCCCAGCGCATGTAGATCCAGGCGGGTAGGTCGGGGCGCGGATCAGGCAACGCAGGCAGACTAGGGTATGGGTATGGCGGTAAGGGTGCTGGTAGTCGACGACTCGGGCTTCTTCCGGCGGCGCATCGTCGAAATCCTTGCGGCCGAGCCTCGCATCGAGGTGGTCGGAACGGCGGCCAATGGCCGGGAAGCGATCCAGAAGAACACCGAGCTGCGTCCCGATGTCATCACCATGGACATCGAAATGCCGGTGATGGACGGCATCACCGCGCTGCGTCGCATTATGGCGACCCATCCGACCCCGGTGTTGATGTTTTCCTCCCTGACCCAGGAAGGGGCCCAGGCCACCCTGGACGCACTTGAGGCCGGTGCGGTCGATTTCCTGCCCAAGCGCTTCGACGACATTTCCAAGGATCGCGAGCAGGCCAAGCACCTGCTGCGCACCCGGGTACGACAGATCGGCGCCCGCGGATTGCCCCGCCCGCGGCCCGTCTCGCGGGCCGGTTCCACGCATGTCCCGCCGGCGCCGACGATTCAGCGCCGGCACGACTATCGACTGGTCGTGATCGGCAGCTCCACCGGCGGGCCAGTGGCCCTGCAGCAGGTGCTTTCGAAATTGCCGGCCGACCTGCGTGTCCCGGTGGTGCTGGTCCAGCACATGCCGGCGACCTTCACACCGGCGTTCGCGGCGCGCCTGAATCAGCAGTGCCCGATTGCCGTCAAGGAGGCCGAGGACGGCGAAGCCCTGCTTCCCGGAACGGCTTATCTGGCACCAGGCGGTCGCCAGCTCACCCTGGAGCAACGCGCCGGTCAGGTCCGTATCCGGGTCAGCGACGGAGACCCCAGCCTGCATTACCGTCCCTCGGTGGATCTTGCCTTCGACTCCGCCTCCAAGATCTTTCCGGGCAAGGTGCTGGCGGTGGTCATGACCGGCATGGGCGCGGACGGACGGGAAGGTGCGCGGGCCCTGAAGGGCGGCGGCTCGACCGTGTGGGCGCAGGACGAGGCCAGTTGCGTCATCTATGGCATGCCCATGGCCATTGTGGAGGCAGGGCTTGCCGATCAGGTGCTGGCGCTGGACCACATAGGGTCGAGCATCGCCAAGAGCGTATAAGCCATGGACGTCCTCAGCCTGGTCGGTGTCGTGCTGGCGTTCGCCGCCATCCTCGGTGGCAATTTCATCGAGGGGGGGCACATCGAGTCGCTGATCCAGCTGACGGCGTTCATCATCGTGGGCGGAGGCACGACCGGGGCCATCATGGTTCAGACCCCCATGAGCACCTTCATGCGGGCGCTGAAGATGGTGATCTGGGTTTTCATTCCGCCCAAGCTGGCGCCGGAGCAGGCCATCGAGAAAATCGTCAACTGGAGCAACATCGCCCGCAAGGAGGGGCTGCTGGGTCTGGAGAGCATGGCGGAAACCGAAGACGATCTGTTCGCCCGTAAAGGCCTGCAGCTGCTGGTGGACGGCAACGAGCCGGAAACCATCCGGGGCATTCTTGAAGTGGACATGGATGCCCGGGAGCACCAGGCAACCCAGTCGGCGAAAGTGTTTGAGGGTATGGGGGGCTATTCGCCCACCATCGGCATCATCGGTGCGGTCATGGGTCTGATCCATGTGATGAACAATCTGGCGGATCCGAGCAAGCTGGGCGGCGGTATCGCGACCGCGTTCGTGGCGACGATTTACGGTGTCGGCATGGCCAACCTGTTCTTTCTCCCGATGTCCAACAAGCTCAAGAGCCACATTCATCGTCAGACCCAGTTCAGGGAGATGATCGTGGAAGGGGTAATCTCCATCGCCGAAGGGGAGAATCCGCGCAACATCGAGACCAAGCTGCAGAGCTATCTTCAGTGAGCGCCGGGGCCCGTTCGGGCCGGAGCGGTCGCCGGGACAGTCCATGGAGTACCTGCGATCATGGCACGCAAGAAGAAACACGAGGAACATGAAAACCACGAGCGGTGGTTGGTGTCGTATGCCGACTTCATCACGCTGCTGTTCGCCTTCTTCGTGGTCATGTACTCGATTTCTTCGGTCAACGAAGGTAAGTACCGGGTGTTGTCCAACTCCCTTGTGGCCGCCTTCCGCGCTTCGCCCCGCAGTCCCACTCCCATCCAGATCGGCAAGCCCCTGACTACCCCCACGCAGCCCCAGTCCAACCTGGACAGGCGTCTTAAGCTGGTCCACACCTTCGATCTGCCCCTGCCGATACACGACCGGGGGCCCAAGACCGGACTCGGCAACACCCGCGAGCACAATGTGCGCCAGTCGCACGCCGACAAGACCGGGCAACCCGGCGGGCGCAGGCACGGCGGTGCGGCCGGCGGCGACCAGCCGGGTTCGGCCGGACAGCTGGCCGTGAAGGAGA
Organism: uncultured Gammaproteobacteria bacterium; assembly: GCA_964571225.1. Classification (GTDB taxonomy): domain Bacteria; phylum Pseudomonadota; class Gammaproteobacteria; order DATFLG01; family DATFLG01; genus DATFML01. Next base: position 63,916 of record CAZNBB010000003.1, on the reverse strand, counting down.
TCTCCGCCCGGGTGGAGAAGGCCATGGCGGGACTCATCAGCAAGCACCTGATCAAGGTGCGCAGCGACAAGTCGTGGGTGCAGGTGGAGATCAACACCAGCATTCTGTTCCCCAGCGGCAGCGCAACGCTGTCGGCCGCCGCCCGACCGGTGCTGGAAAAGCTCGCCACGATCCTCAAGCCCTTTCCCAACCCGATCCACGTGGAAGGGTTTACCGACAATGTACCCATCAATACGGTTGAATTTCCCTCCAACTGGGAACTGTCGGCCGGGCGGGCCGCCACCGTGGTGCACCTGTTCACCGATGCCGGCGTCCAGCCGCAGCGGATGGCGGCGGTAGGCTACGGGCAGTACCATCCGGCGGCCAGCAATGCCACCGCCGAGGGTCGGAGCAAGAATCGGCG
>CAZNBB010000003.1:16376-63413 GCA_964571225.1 uncultured Gammaproteobacteria bacterium | reverse complement strand
GTCGTCGTCACCGTCTGCAGGACCGGCCAAGTCGGCAGGCGCCCCGAAGGCGGCTTCGCCGTCCGAGGCGAGTGTCCCGTGAAGGCGTGGGCGGTGGCCAATCAGAAGGGCGGGGTGGGCAAGACCACCACGGCGGTGACCCTCGCCGGGCTGCTGGCGGCGCAAGGACACGCCACGCTGCTTGTGGACCTGGATCCCCACGGATCGCTCAGTACCTACTTTGGATTCGACCCGGACGCCGCCCAGGCAAGCGTGTACAACCTGTTCGAGGCCCAAGCCGGCGGGAATAGGTGCGACTACGAACAACTGCTGCGCCCGACCGCCTGGGATCGGCTCCATGTGATGCCCGCCTCCACCGCACTGGCTACCCTGGACCGACAGCTCGGTTCCCAGGAAGGCATGGGGCTGGTGCTTGCGCGTACGCTTCAGAGCCTGCAGGACCGGTTCGAGTTCGCGTTCATCGATTGTCCGCCCATGCTCGGCGTATTGATGGTCAATGCACTGGCTGCCTGTGACCGGTTGCTGATTCCGGTGCAGACCGAGTTCCTCGCGCTCAAGGGTCTGGAGCGCATGGTCCACACCCTCGACATGATTCAGCGCGCACGGGGCAACCGAGTGCAATACACCATCGTTCCCACCTTGTTCGATCGACGCACCCGGGCGTCGGTGGACAGCCTGCGCGTGGTGCGTGAACGGTACGGTGTCGACGTGTGGCCGGGGGTGATCCCGGTGGATACCCAGTTTCGCGAAGCGAGCAAGGCCGGCATGCCGCTGTCCCTGTATCAACCCCGGTCCCGGGGCGCGCTCGCCTACGGGCAGCTCCTCGACACGCTCCTCGGTAGCGGGCAGCCGGCGGTGCAGGCGGTGGCCACATGAGCACGCCAACCAAAGAGCGGCCGGTGTTGCTGCTGGATCAACAACTGGCGTTGGGCGCCTATCTGGATTCGTTGTTGTGTCCGCCGGCCGAGGCCTGCGAGCTGCCGCCCGCTCCTGTGCAACAGGAACCCCAGCCGTCGGAACCGGCCACCGTCGAGCCGTCCTCGGCAGGCGACCCGCCTGCGCATCGGGCGCCCGTCGCCGCGCCCGCACCGCGCCAATGGGCCGCCGGACGGTTCCCGTGTCTGCGCTTTCAAGTCGCGGGGGTGACCCTGGCGGTGTCGCTGCAGCGGCTCAACGGCGTTCTGCCGTGGCCTGCCGACGGTGTCAGTCCCATGCCCGGACATGCGCCGTGGTTCCTGGGGCTGCTCTATCACCAGGGCCGTCAGGTGAAGGTGATCGATACCGCCTGGCATGTGCTGCCGCCGGACCGGCGTCAATCTCCCGCCGGGGACGCCGAGGCGCCGCGCTTTCGGAACATTGTCCTGATAGGTGACGGGCAGTGGGGGCTGGCGTGCGACAACGTCGAAGAGGTGATGCAACTGGAGCCCGACGCCGTGAAGTGGCGCAGTGCCCATGGACGGCGGCCGTGGCTGGCCGGGACCGTGATTGCCCACATGTGTGCGCTGCTGGACGCCGACGCGTTCGCGCAGGTGCTGGAGGAGGGCGAGCAGGAACACCAGCCCTGAGTTTTTGGCACGATAAATGCTTGATTCTGAGTGCGGGCGTGAGGGCGGCTGATCCTTGACGGTCGGCGCTGTTCCGCCTGCAGTACGCCATAGAGCCGAGAGACAGACCATGACCCAGACTGCGCAGAATACCGACGATTCCGCCATTCAGTGCGTGACCTTCCGACTGGACGACGAGTGCTACGGCATCAATGTAATGCAGATCCGTGAGGTGCTGCGGGTCGCCGACATCGCGCCGGTTCCGGGTGCCCCGGACTATGTGCTCGGCATCATCAACCTGCGCGGCAACGTGGTCACCGTGGTCGATACCCGCAAGCGCCTCGGACTGATGCCTCGGGACGTCGACGATTCCAGCCGCATCGTGATCATCGAGACGGACAACCAGGTGGTCGGTATCCGCGTGGACAGTGTGGCCGAGGTGGTCGATCTGCGCATGGCGGAAGTGGAGTCCGCGCCCAACGTGGGCAACGACGAAAGCTCCAAATACATACAGGGTGTGGCCAGCCGCGACGGCGAGCTGCTGATTCTGGTGGACCTGAACAAGCTGCTGACCGACGAAGAATGGTCGGAGCTGGCGGCCTTGTAAAGGCGTCTTGCCATGGTCGAGCCGGGCGACATCGGACCTTTGAGCCCCCCGTGGCCGACCCGGCCGCCAAGCCGCTCACCGGATCGTGAGCATCGTCGCAGGCAACGCGATCAGAAGCCGGAGTCGCAACCGAAGGACCGGCAGCCGCCCCAGGACGGTGAGTCTCATATTGATGAATATGCCTGACCTGACTGCATTCACTGACTTCCATGACGTTGTACTGCTCGGTGCAGGCACTGTCCTTTTCATCATGCAGATGCTCTTGTGGACGGCGGTGCGCCGCCAGCGTCGGAACGAGCGCCGGCGGTTCGACGAGCTGCATCGGCTCGAATCCGATGTCGCTGCGCTTTGCAGTGCGGCGACCGGCGTAGGCGAACGTCTGGTGCGGGTCGAGGACCTGGTCCGGCGCCTCACCGAGCGCCACGACCAGCTCGAACTGCGCGCCGGTACGGATCGGCACTACGGGCAGGCCATCCGGCTTGTCCAGGGCGGCGCCGGTGCGGACGAACTGATAGCCAACTGCGGCCTCACCCGTGGCGAAGCGGATCTCATCGTGATGCTGCACGGCGTGGCTCAGGCCAGCTGAAACGGCGGCAGTCTCGATCACTAGGGCGCCGGCGGGAACTTGCCGCTCAGCAGGTAGGCAAAGGCGATGACTTCCGCCACCGCGCGGTAGAGCGTTTCCGGTATTTCGTCGCCCAACTCCACACGGGCCAGCAGGGCGGCCAACTGCGGGTCTTCGTGCAGAGGCACATCGTGTTCACGAGCCACTTCCGCGATGCGTTCGGCAACCTCCCCTCTACCCTTGGCAGTGACGGTGGGTGCATTCTTGCCGTCGTACTGCAGGGCGACGGCGACCGGACGCTTGCGGTTGCGTTTCCTGCTCATACGCTTTCGTCCAACAGTGCCCGTCCGGTCGCGGGCCGCGCCGGGGCCGGCAGACCCTGTCGGCAGCTGAGGTGGTCCACCGCCAGCCCGGCCTGCCGCAATTGTCGTCTCAGATCCTCCAGATGGCGTTCGAACAACGCCGTGGTGGCAGGCCGGTCCGCCCAGAACTGCGTCGACACCCGGTCCCCTCCTATGCTGACGCGGGCCTGGACAGGACCCAGCGCGGGCAGATCGAAGGCGAGGGTCACCGACCAGGCGGCCTCCGCACCGGCCTTGCCCCGGCCCTGGCGTTGTCCGTCCTCGCGACTCACCCGCAGGCTCCATATGTCGAACCGCCCGCTGTCGTGCAGCAGGGGCAGCTCCACGAGCCACTGGGGCGCCGGTGAGTCGGGGCGGGACACGGAAGCCAGCTGATTGAGCTGAACATGGGCCAGAGCACCTTCGACCTGGCGTTGCAGCACCGACCGGATGGCGCCGGGGTCATCCAGACGGGTCAGGGATGCAGTCGCCGGCCCCTGGGGCGTGGGGTTGACGCCCCGCATGGGCGGCGGGGCATTGGCGTCGGGAGCGGGCCGGGCCGCCGTGGTCGGCGTCGACGAGTCCGCGACGGTACCGGCGGCGCCTGTTCCTGCGGGTGGCCGCGAGCCGGCAGGTGCTCCTTCCGATTCCGGCGGTGCCGCACCGCGGTCCTGGCCCTGGAGGGGCGTGCGCGGCCTGGGGACGCCCTCATCGGCGCTCGGTTTGCTGCCCGGCCAGCTGCGCAGAACAGCCAGCAGCCGGAGCAGATTGGCTTTGATGTCGACGGCGAGGGCATCCGCCTCGGGCGCAGGCGCGGCAAGCCGGCTTTCCAGGAACAGGCCGCTGGCCCGCACGGCGCTGCGCAACTGGTCGGCGGTGAAAGTGCCGCGGACCCGTGGCAGCCCGTCCAGCAGCGCCTGGGTCCTGAGCAGCATCTGGGCCGGTACAGGGGAACGTTCGGCCGTGGCCACCTTTTCCAGGTTTGCCAGCAGTGGACCGACTGGTGTCTGTTGCGGAAGGACGCGGCGAATGGCGGCGGTGACGGGATCCGAGTTCTGGGCACTAAGCAGTTGCAGCACCGGTTGCGGACCGAGCTTCATGACCTGCAGGTCCAACTGCTGGCCGGCCCGCACGGGAACGGATATCTGCGCCTGTACCGTGCGGCTGCCGATGCGCAGCTGCGCATGTCCGTCGGCGGAAGCCGTCAGCGCGATGGCGCGTAACACCTGCCCGACCTGCCAGCTCTGGATGGTCGCCAGCGGGCGGGCAAGGGTCACGGATACCGCTGGCGGGAGCGGGATGGTGGGTTTCATCGCAAAATACGGTCCAGGCCGGTGACCACCAATCTATAGTGCCGCAAAGGAATGCCCAGTGAAATGCCTGGCGAGGAACGGTGTGCAATGAACGGGGAGTCTGTCGAAAAAGCACTTTGGTACGCGCGCCGGGACGGTGATGTCCGCGGCCCGTATCCCGCCGGGCAGATCGGTCGTTACATTCTGCTGGGCCGCATCCGGGAAACGGACGAAGTCAGCCAGGATGCCGTGCAGTGGGCTCCAGTCAGCGCGCATCCGGAACTGCTGCCCCCGGAGATGCTGGACGCGGATTCCGAACAGGGGCGCCAGCGTCTGCTGCTGGCGCGCCTGCGCGAGGACGAGCGCAGCGGGCTCGATCGTCGCGAAGGTCCTGCTGCCGGAGAGAGACGGGAAAGGCGGCGCCTGGATCGACGGGCGCCCGAGGCGGACACCCTGGTGCGCCGCCGCCGCGCCCGGGCCCGGTTGGGCCAGGGACGCGCGGAAGATTCGCCGACCGACTTTCGGGTGGTGGCCGTACTGGCCGTCCTGGTGCTCGCCCTGACAATCGTGTTTGTCCGCTATACGCCACCCGTGCACCGCGACGATGTCCAGTGTTCGGCGGCGCCGGGGCCGGGCGTGGACTGGAACAACTGCCATCGTCCGGGTCTGCACGCTCCGGGCGCCGATCTGCTGGCGGCCCATATGTACAGCATGGACCTCACCGGGTCCGATCTGCGCGGCGCCCATCTGCACGGAGCGGACCTGGCCTACGCCACCCTCAGTATCGCGGATCTGCAAGACGCCGATCTCAGCGACGCGCGGCTCACCGGCGCGGGTCTGCGCAACGCCGACCTGCGTTCGGCCCGGCTCACGGACGCGGACCTGTCCTACGCCGTGCTGCGGGGTGCCCGGCTTGCCGGCGCCCAGCTGCGCGGGGCGCGCCTGGACCACGCCATCTGGGTCGATGGGACCATTTGTGCCCAGGGCTCCGTGGGCTATTGCCGTTCCAGCGGAACGCGGGCCGCGGTGCCGGGGTCGCCCGGCGAGCGGTGACGGCCTCGGCGGTGGAGACGTCAGCCTTGGCGCTCGCCTCCAAAGGATTCCGTGGTATAGCGCCACACCTTCAACGTATCGGACCAATAGTCGGCGGGCAGGCCGGCCTTGTGTTTCAGGTGGCGCAGGAAGTCCTCGGGACGGGGCAGCGACTCCCAAACCGATGGTAGAAAGGTGCCGCGGCGCGGGCCTTCCGCCATAATCACGCCGTCCACCCCCGGACGCAGCTGTGCGAGCAGATCGCTCTCCGATTGCACCTGCAGCGGCATCGCCGGGCTCAGAATGGAGATCTCCACGGTGATGCGGTCGATCTCGTCGGCGCGTACCGGTCGGAAACGGGGGTCCTCGAACGCCGCCGCGTAGGCATTGTGAGCCACGTCCTGCACCAGCGGACGCACCGGCTCCAGTGCGCCGATGCAGCCCCGCAGCTCGCCGTCCATGTGGAGGGTGACGAAGGTGGCCCGTGGTACGGTCAGGGAAGGGCTGTAGGGCGCCGGATCGGGTGTCAGCGGTTGCCCGCGGTCAAGGCCGTGACGAATGGAAGCGACCGCCAACTCCAGCAGGATCCGGCGGTCGGCGTCCGACAGCGGCGGGGACGGCTCAGCTGAACACATAGGCGCCGTAGCCCACCACCTGGTCACGCCCGCCGGCGGTGTCCCCGGAGTTGCGCAAGTCGACGGTCTTGCCGTGCAGCCCGTGTTTGCGCGCTGCCACCAGCAGGCCGCTCACCGGGTTGCGGCCGCAGGCCTGTTCGTAGCGGATATCCTCGGGCCGCAACGCCTCGATGGCGTGGGAGGTGGCGGAGTCCATCCGCCGGGCGGTCTGGTAGTCGTGGTAGTGGCTGAGATCCGAGCTGATCACGATCAGCGTCTCCGGCCCTCCCCAGAGGCGTTCCAACACTTCGTCCACTTCTTCGGCGGTGGCATCTCCGACCACCAGCGGGACCAGGGTGAAGTCCTGCAGGCAGGCCTGCAGAAAAGGCAGGTGAACCTCCAGGCTGTGCTCCTGGGCATGGGCCTGGTCCAGGGCGTGGACCTGGGGCAGCGCCAGTACGTCGTCGACGGCGGCGCGGTCCACGGGGATGCTTCCCAGAGGGGTCACGAACCGGTCGGCGGTGCTGGCGGCCAGCCCGAGAAAGCCGACCCGGTGCGCGGGGCCCAGCAGCACCACCCTGCGGATCGTGCTGCGCACGCCGGCAAGGCGGGCATAGCCGGAGGCCGCAATCGGCCCCGAGTAGACATAACCGGCATGGGGTACCACCATTGCCTTGGGTGCCGGCTCGTCGGTTCTGGCTGCCGCCAGCAAGCCGTTCACCATGGCCCGCAGCTCCTCCGGGTCGTCCGGGTAGAACAGGCCGGCAACGGCGGGTTTGCGTACGGTGCTCATCGGGATGATCCTCAATGTCGGCGTCAGTGCCGTCCTGCGGTCCGATTGTCCGGGTGGCGGAGCCGCGGGAAGCGGTGAATGTAGTTTAGATGGGGTTCGCGTCCCTTCAAGTCAAGGTCTGCTGCCCTGGTTGCTCTTGAAATCCGCCGCTTCACCCCCATTTAATGCCAGTAGCTATATCACCAGGTCGGGCCGCCGCGCCCGGGAGTGCAGCACCCGTGTCCCACCCTCCGTTCGAGTCCTCTTTTCCCACCCGCTTCTGGCATACCCTGGACGATGGCCGTGTGCAGTGCGATGTGTGTCCGCGTTACTGCAAGCTTCACGAGGGCCAGCGGGGGTTGTGCTTCGTGCGTGGCAACGAAGGCGGCAAAGTGGTGCTGACCACCTACGGCCGCTCCAGCGGCTTCTGCGTGGACCCCATCGAAAAGAAGCCCCTTAATCATTTCCTGCCGGGCACGCCCATCCTTTCGTTCGGCACCGCCGGCTGCAACCTGGCCTGCAAGTTCTGTCAGAACTGGGATATCAGCAAGTCCCGGGAAATCGACACCCTGGCCGACCAGGCCTCGCCGGAAAAGATAGCCCGGGTGGCGCACCAGTTGGGCTGCCGCAGCGTTGCCTACACGTACAACGATCCGGTCATATTCCTGGAATACGCGGTTGACGTGGCCAAGGCGTGCCGCGAGTACGGCATCCGGTCGGTGGCGGTCACTGCCGGCTACATCGCCGAGCCGGCGCGCCGGGAGTTCTTTCAGTACATGGATGCCGCCAACGTGGACCTGAAGGGATTCACCGACGAGTTCTACTGGAAGCTGTGCGGCGGTCATCTGCAGCCGGTGCTGGACACCCTGGAGTACCTCAAGCACGAGACCGACGTGTGGTTCGAGCTGACCACCCTGCTGATTCCCGGAGACAACGACTCCGACAGCGAGCTCGACCGGATGACCCGCTGGGTGGTGGATCATCTCGGTCCCGATGTGCCCATGCACTTCACCGCGTTCCATCCGGACTGGAAGATGCAGGACCGACCCCCGACACCGGCATCGACATTGACCCGGGCGCGCCGCATCGCCATGGACAACGGTGTGCGCTATGCGTACACAGGCAATGTGCACGACGAGGCCGGCGGCAGCACCTACTGCCACCACTGCGGCCAGAAGCTGATCGGTCGCGACTGGTATGTGCTGGGCGACTGGAACCTGACGGCCGAGGGCGCGTGCAACGCCTGCGGCACACCGGTAGCCGGCGTCTTCGAGTCCCGACCGGGTGATTGGGGCGCTGCCCGTCTGCCGGTGCGACTCGCTTCCTACGCTTGATGCGTTCCTACGACCTCGATGGCGTTTGTGGTTGCGAGCAGGCCGGCGGGGCGGGTCTTCCGTGGGTCACTGCCGTGCCGGGGTGCCAGAGGGGCCCTGGGTGTGGATTGTCCCGGAGGCCGGACGTGAGACCTCGGGGCGGCCCTCAGAGGCTTTTTGAGACGATGGCGATCTCGTCGCCGTCCGTCACCGGCGATTCCATTTCGGCAAACTGCTTGTTGACCGTCACCTGCACCCATTCCTCCGCCAGATGCTGGCGCCAGGTTTCGTCCCGGGTGCGCAGCCAGGCCAGCAGCCCCCGCACGTCGCTGATGTCGGAAGGCAAAGTGGCCTCTTCGGAGGCCTTCCCGAGGTGGTCTGGAAGTCGACCGAAATAGAGCAGTTTCGCCATGGGTTACAGTCCGCCGGTGAAGGGTCGCGCCATTGTGGTGGCGCCGGCAGGTGCCGGTCAAGGGATCAGGCTTTGATATACTGAACCCGTACCTGCCTTTCCCGCATATTCGCAACGGATGGGATCATGACAGATCAGCCAGCACGCATTGGTATTCTCACGGTGTCCGACCGGGCCAGTCGTGGCCAGTACGACGATCGCAGCGGTCCGGCCATTCAGACCTGGCTGGAAGGGACGCTGGCAACGGCCTGGGAACCGGTCTACCGCCTGGTGGAGGACGAGCAACCCCATATCGAAGCGGCGCTGCGGGAATTGTGCGACGAACAGGGGTGCTGCCTGGTGGTGACCACGGGCGGCACCGGGCCTGCGTTGCGCGACGTGACTCCCGAGGCCACCGAGTCGGTGTGCAGCAAGATGCTGCCGGGCTTCGGCGAGCAGATGCGCGCGGTGTCCCTGCGCTATGTGCCGACCGCGATTCTTTCGCGGCAGACCGCGGGTGTTCGCGGTCAGTCTCTGATCCTCAACCTGCCGGGCAACCCCAAGGCCATCGCCGAATGCCTGGACGCCGTGTTTGCCGCCGTCCCCCTGTGCATCGATCTCATCGACGGCCCCTACATCGACACCCGGCCGGAGGTGATCAAGGCATTCCGGCCGGGCTGCAAATAGACCGAGTCCTCCGAACCTTGCCTCAGGGCGTCTCCAGGCGCAGCACGATGCCCGCCAGGGGCGGCAGGGTCACCACCAGGGACTGCTCGCGCCCCATCCATGGCGTGGCCTGGGTCTGCAGTATGCCGCCGTTGCCCATATTGCCGCCGCCGTAATACTGGGAATCCGAATTGAGCGCCTCCCGGTAGCGGCCCGCTTCGGGGACGCCCAGGCGGTAACCGGTGCGGGGCACCGGCGTGAAATTCAGCACCACTACCAGCACGCCCTCGTCATCGCGGCGCAGGTAGCTGACGACGGACTGGGCGGCATCGTGGCAATCGATCCATTCGAAGCCGTCGGGCTCGAAGTCGTGGCGGTGCAGGGGGGTGGCATCCACATACAGGCGGTTCAGGTCGCGCACCAGCGACAGCATGCCCCGGTGGCTTGCGTGCTCCAGCGCCTGCCAATCCAGCGCGCCATCGAAGTTCCATTCGCTGCGCTGGCCGAATTCGCTGCCCATGAACAGCAGCTTCTTGCCGGGATAGGTGTACATGTAGGTGTACAGCAGCCGCAGGTTCGCGAAGCGCTGCCAGTCGTCCCCGGGCATCTTGTGGAGCATGGAGGCCTTGCCGTGCACCACCTCGTCATGGGAAAAGGGCAGCATGAAATTCTCGGTGAAGGCGTACAGCAGGCCGAACGTCAACCGGTCGTGGTGATAGTGGCGGTAGATGGGATCGTTACGGAAATACTCCAGGGTGTCGTGCATCCAGCCCATGTTCCACTTCATGCTGAACCCCAGCCCGCCCAGCCAGGTCGGGCGGGTCACCTGCGGCCAGGCTGTGGATTCCTCGGCGATCATCACCGTGCCGGGATGCTGGGAGTGGGTCACCTGATTGAGTTGGCGCAGAAAATCGATGGCTTCCAGATTTTCCCTGCCGCCGTAGATGTTGGGCACCCAGTCGCCCGGTTGCCGCGAATAATCCAGATAGAGCATGGAAGCCACGGCGTCCACCCGCAGCCCGTCGATGTGAAATTCGTCCAGCCAGTACAGCGCATTCGAGAGGAGGAAGTTCTTCACCTCGCTGCGGCCGTAGTTGTAGATGAGAGTGCCCCAGTCGCGATGCTCTCCAAGGCGCGGGTCTTCGTGCTCGTACAGAGGGGTGCCGTCGAACCGCGCCAGACCGTGGGCGTCCTTGGGGAAGTGCCCCGGCGCCCAGTCCATGAGCACGCCCACGCCGTGTCGATGGCAGTAGTCGACGAAATACCGGAATTCGTCGGGGGTTCCGAAGCGGCTGGTAGGCGCGTAGTAGCCGACGGTCTGGTAACCCCAGGAGGCGTCCAGCGGGTGCTCGGTGACCGGCAGCAGCTCGATGTGGGTGAAACCCAGATCCGTGACATAGCGCACCAGCTGTTCGGCCAGACTGCGATAGTCTAAAAACCGACCATCTTCGGTGCGCTGCCAGGAGCCCAGATGGACCTCGTAAACGGCCACGGGACGGTGCTGCCAGTCGTAGTCCCCACGCTGCTCCAGCCAGGCGTCGTCCTGCCACGGGTAGGCGGTGTCCGCGGGAACCAGACAGGCCGTACCCGGTCTGAGCTCGAAACGGCGGGCATAAGGATCGGCTTTGACGTGAATGGTGCCGTGCTGGCGGTTGCGCACCTCGTATTTATAGAGGGTGTCCGCTTCCAGGCCGGGGATGAACAGCTCCCAGACACCGCTGCCACCCCGCACACGCATGGGATGGCGGCGCCCGTCCCAGCGGTTGAAGTCGCCGACCACACTCACCCGTTCGGCATTCGGCGCCCACACTGCGAAGTGTACGCCGGCAACGTCGTCCACCGTTCGTACATGGGCCCCCAGGAAGCGGTAGGCATGCCAGTGACGGCCCTCTCCGTACAGGTGCAGATCGAATTCTTCGAGCAGCGGCGGGAAGCAGTACGGATCGTAGGCGCTGTCGCGCCCCCCGTCCTCGGCGTCCCAGATCAGCCGGTACCGCTCCGGGACCCTGCCGGGCGGTCCGCGCCACTCGAACAGGTCGGTGCCCGGGACCCTCGTCATGGCTTCGCTGCCCTGCCCGAGCTCGATCAGTACCCGCTGCGCACCGGGTATCAGAGCGCGAACGCGATCGCCGGCCTTGCCTGAACGCCTGCCCAGTACGCTGAAGGGATCGTGGTGGCGGGCCTCGACAAGCCGGACCAGGTCGGGCGACAGCCCTTTGTGACGGGGGGTGGAGACAGAATCAGAGCTCATACCGCGGTTCCGTAACGTGAGCGTCGGATCGTTCTCCCAGACGCCTGACAATACTCCGGGCCGGGGCGGAAAAAAAGCCGCCGTGCGCGAGTTCCAAGGCTACGACTAGATGTTACCATAACCCCCGGCCCGAGCATCGGCGATGCAGGCCCACCCCGCTGGGTTCGGATCGGGGTATCAGGCAAGGAAAAGGACGGAGCGAGCCACCCATGAACGCCAGCAGCCATACCCTGCGTTTTGTCAGCCGGCTCACGCGCGACACCCTGGCGCTGATTCTGGCGGGTGGTCGCGGATCCCGGCTCAAGCATCTGACTCTATGGCGCGCCAAGCCGGCGGTGCCGTTCGGCGGCAAGTTCCGGATCGTCGACTTCCCGTTGTCCAACTGCATGAACTCGGGTATCCGCCGGATCGGCGTGCTGACCCAGTACAAGGCGCACTCGCTGATTCAGCATATTCAGAAGGGCTGGGGCTTCCTGCGAGGCGAATTCGGCGAGTTCGTCGAACTGCTGCCCGCCCAGCAGCGCATCGAATCGTCCTGGTATGCCGGCACGGCCGATGCCGTGTATCAGAACCTCGACATCATCCGCAACCACAATCCGAGCTACGTGCTCATCCTGGCCGGCGACCACGTGTACAAGATGGATTATGGCCCGATGATCGCCCAGCACGTGGAGTCGGGAGCGGACATGACCGTGGGCTGTATAGAAGTATCTCTGGAGCACGCCCGGGCTTTCGGTGTGATGACGGTGGACGAGGACGGCAGGGTGCTGGAGTTTCTCGAGAAACCGGAGAACCCCGAGCCCATGCCGGGGCGCGATGACGTGGTGCTCGCCTCCATGGGCATCTATGTGTTCAACACCCATTTTCTTTACGAGCAGTTGATCAAGGATGCGGACGATGTCCGTTCGAACCACGATTTCGGCAAGGACATCATTCCGGCGGTCATCGACCGCTACCGGGTCATGGCGTATCCGTTTAGGGACGTGCAGAGCGGGCGGCAGGCGTATTGGCGCGATGTGGGCACCGTCGACGCGTTCTGGTCCGCCAATCTGGAGCTGATCGGCATCACCCCGGAGCTCAACCTCTACGATGATGAGTGGCCCATCTGGACCTATCAGGAGCAGCTGCCGCCGGCCAAGTTCGTGTTCGACGACGACGACCGCCGTGGTATGGCCGTCGACTCCATGGTGTCCGGCGGTTGCATCATATCGGGTTCCACCGTGCGTCATTCCCTGCTGTTCTCCAACGTCAAGGTGGAGAGCCACGCCATGCTGCAGAACGCGGTGGTGCTGCCCGACGTGCACGTGGGTCGCGGGGCGCGCATCACCGGGGCCGTGGTGGATCGCGGCTGCTGGATTCCCGCCGGTATGGTGATCGGTGAGGACCCTCAACAGGATGCGGAACGGTTCTATGTCACACCCGGCGGTGTGGTGCTGGTGACTCCGGAAATGCTTGGACAGGATCTGCACCATGTCCGATGAACCGCGCTTGAAGGTGGTGTTGTGCTGGCACATGCACCAACCCCAGTACCGGGATATGCTCAGTGGCCGCTACGAGCTGCCCTGGACCTATCTGCACGCCATCAAGGATTACGTGGACATGGCGGCGCACCTGGAAGCCGAGCCCCAGGCTTGTGCGGTCGTCAACTTCGCACCCATCCTGCTCGAACAGTTGAGCGACTATGCCGCGCAGGTTCGAGGCTTTCTCAGCGAAGGCAGGCCGGTGCAGGATCCGTTGCTGGCCCAGCTCGGCAGTGCTGCGCTCCCGACCGACGACAATGAAAGACTGGCGCTGCTGCAGGCCTGCCTGCGGGCCAACGCCGAGCGTCTGGTGGACCGTTTTCCCGACTATCGACGGCTGGCCGAACTGGCCCAATGGCTCATCGCACACCCGCTGATGGTCGGCTATGCCGACGACCAACTGCTGGTCGACCTGCTGGTGTGGTACCACCTGGCCTGGATGGGCGAGACGGTGCGCCGTTCCGATGTGCGTGTGCGTCGCCTGCAGGACAAGGGTGGCGGGTTTACGATGCACGACCGGCGCGAGCTTATCAGCGTTATCGCCGATCTTCTCTCGGGCCTGATCGACCGCTACACGGCCCTGGCCCGCCAGGGTCGGGTGGAGTTGTCCGTGACGCCTTACGCCCATCCCATCCTGCCGCTGCTGCTGGACCTGGGGTCGGCACGGGAAGCCCAGCCCGATGCGCCTCTGCCCAGCGCCGGCGAGTACCCCGGCGGGAAGGAGCGGGCGCGCTGGCATATACAGGAAGCCATCGACACGTTCGAGGAGCATTTCGGCTTCAAGCCCGACGGGTGCTGGCCTGCAGAGGGCGGGGTCAGCGAGCCGGCACTTCGGCTGTTGGAGGAATTCGGCTTTCGCTGGGCGGCGACGGGGGAATCGGTCCTCCACCACAGCCTGGCCAGAGAGGCCGATCGCGACACCCATTCCCGCGAGCGCACGCTCTACAGACCCTATCGGATAGACGGCGGCAAGCTTGCCTGCTTCTTTCGCGACGACGGGTTATCCGACCAGATCGGATTCACCTTCTCCGACTGGCACGCCGACGATGCGGTGGCGAACCTGGTGGACAGCCTGGAACGGATCGCGCAGTCGACCCGGCAACACAGCGATGCTGTGGTCTCCATCATTCTCGACGGCGAGAACGCGTGGGAACACTATCCTGAAAACGGCTACTATTTCCTCAGTGCGTTGTACGGTCGGCTGGCGTCCCACCCGGCACTGGAGCTGACCACCTTCTCGCGCTACCTGAGCGCGGGCCAGACCCCCCGCAAGCTGGGACGGCTGGTGGCCGGCAGCTGGGTGTACGGGACGTTCTCCACCTGGATCGGGGATGCAGACAAGAACCGGGGCTGGGATATGCTTGTCGAGGCGAAGCGTGCCTATGACGAGGTCACCGCTTCACGCCACATGGACAGGGACCAGCTATTGGCCATCCAGCATCAGCTGTCCATTTGCGAGGGCTCGGACTGGTTCTGGTGGTTCGGGGACTACAACCCCGCCGATACCGTGAACGATTTCGACCGGCTGTTCCGGATGCACTTGTCTCACCTGTATCACCTGCTCGGTCGGGAACCGCCGGAATATCTATCGCACAGCTTCACTCATGGAACCGGCCGTCCGGTTCACGGAGGCGTGATGCGCCACGGACAGGCACAGTCGTAGTCGTGGACGCTTGGAATCGTGAGCGTGGATTTTCGATTTATCCGTCAACCTGTTTTGACAAGTGGCAGCGATGGCCATTAGCGGCATAGCCGATAAAGGTCTGGCGGACGCCTTCGCGGCACGCCGCGCCGGTCTGCTGCTTCATCCCACCTCCTTGCCGGGGCCCGGCGAACACGGCGACCTTGGTCCCGAGGCCTACCGGTTCGTGGATTTCCTGCAATCGGCCGGCTGTTCGGTCTGGCAGATGCTGCCTTTGGGTCCGACCCACGCCGATCGGTCGCCGTATCAATGCCTGTCCGTGCATGCCGGCAACAGCGAGCTGATCAGTCTGCAGGCGTTGTCCGACGAAGGCTGGCTGGAGCACGGCGACGACCGGCCGCCGCCCGACCGCGGCGCGCGCCAGGCCCGCCTGGAGGCGGCCTACAACGGCTTTCTGAGTCACGGCACCGATGCCCAGCGCGCCGAGTACCGGCGCTTTGTGGAACACCATCGCGCCTGGCTCGACGATTACGCCTTGTACACGGCCCTGCGGGCGGAACATCAGGACCGGGCGTGGCTGGACTGGCCGATATCACTGCGCGATCGGCAGCCCGCCGCCCTGGAAGAGGCGTATCGGCGGCTGGCCGGCCCCATCGAGCAGGCGCGCTTCGAACAGTTCGTGTTCGATCGCCAATGGCACGATCTGCGCCGTTACGCCAACGAACGCGGCGTGCTGCTGTTCGGGGACATGCCGATCTTCGTGGCCCACGACAGCGCCGAGGTGTGGGCCCACCGGGAATTCTTCGCCCTGGACGCGCAGGGACGTCAGGAAGTGGTGGCCGGCGTGCCGCCGGATTATTTCTCCGAAACCGGACAGCGCTGGGGCAATCCGCATTACCGCTGGGACCGGTTGGAAGCCGACGGGTTCGGCTGGTGGGTGCAGCGCATGGCGACGCAGCTGCGCCTGTTCGACCTGACCCGGGTCGACCATTTCCGGGGCTTTCAGGCCTACTGGGAGATCCCCGCCGAGGCGCAGACCGCCATCGACGGACGCTGGGTGGAGGCGCCTGGCGAGGCGCTGTTCACCCGCCTGCACGAGCATTTTCACCAGCTTCCGCTGGTGGCGGAGGACCTGGGCTACATCACCCCCGAAGTCGAGGCACTGCGGCGGCAGTTCGCACTGCCCGGTATGAAGGTGCTGCAGTTTGCCTTCGGCGGCGGTCCTGACAACCCGTATCTGCCGCATAACCACGAACTGCTCAGCGTGGTGTACACCGGCACTCACGACAACGACACCACGGTGGGCTGGTTCAACGCCCTGGCGGACGAAGCCGAGGCCTATGTGCGGGACTATTTGGCGGCGCCGAAGGAAGCCATGCCCTGGCCGCTGATCCGCGCCGCGCTGGCATCGGTTGCCCAACTGGCGGTGTTGCCCATGCAGGACGTGATGGCGTTGGGCAGCGAACACCGCATGAACGTACCGGGCGTGTCCAGCGACAACTGGCGGTGGCGTTTCGAGTGGGACCAGGTGCCCGCCGATGCGGCCACCCGTCTACATCACCTGGTGGGGTTGTACGGCCGGGCGTTGCGCTAAGGGGACCGGGTGGCGCCTGCCTACAGCCAGACCATGCAGCCCATCTCGAAGCGATGGCTGAGTGACGGCTGCCAGGGATAGATGCGCACGGTATAGAACTGCAGCCCGGGAAGCGGCGGCTGCAGGTCCAATTCGAACAAGTCCTCACCGGTCTCGTTCTTGCCGGTGGGCAGGAACGTGTAGCGTCCGGCCTGCGCGAACCCGCCCCGCTCGTCTTCCCGACCCACCACGCATTCCACCACCACGTCCTGGGGTGCAAGGCCGTTGAGCTGGGCCGCCACCGCGACGGTCAGCCGTGAGCCGGCCTCTATCTGCTGCGTTGCCTCGTCGACACGGCGTATCCGCACTCCCGGCCAGCTGCGCAGCACCTTGTCCTTCCACCGTGCCAGCACGGCGGCGCTCTGGTAGCGTCCCGCGGCCAGCTCCGCGCACTGGCGGCTGGCGGGACCGTAGTAGTCGCGGATGTAGTCCATGACCATGCGCTGCGCGTTGAAGTGGGGCAGGATGGATTTCATGGAGGCCTTGGACAGGCGTACCCAGCCCTCGGAGAAGCCGTGGCCGTTGCGCTCGTAGTACAGCGGCACGACCTGATGCTCGAGAATGTCCAGCAGCTCGTTCGCTTCCTGCTGATTGCGATAGGAGGCTTCGTACTGCGGTCCATGGGGCGTGATCGCAAAGCCGTTCTCGCCGTTGTAGCCCTCGCCCCACCATCCATCCAGCACGCTCAGGTTGACGACGCCGTTGATGGCGGCCTTCTCGCCGGAGGTGCCGCTGGCTTCCAGTGGATATTCCGGGTTGTTCAGCCACACGTCCACGCCCGTGACCAGCTTGCGGGCGAGGGACATGTCGTAGCCCTCCAGCAGCACGATCTTGCCCATGAACTCCGGGCGCCGCGCGAAGTCGTGGATGACCTGTATGAGGTGCTGGCCCGGCAGGTCGCTGGGGTGGGCTTTGCCGGCGAAGATCAGCAGCACCGGGCGCTGCGGGTCGTTCAGCAGCCGCGCCAGACGCTCGGGGTCCGAGAACAGCAGCGTGGCGCGCTTGTAAGTCGCGAAGCGGCGCGCGAAACCGACAGTGAGCACATCGGTTTCGTGGGGCGTCAGGAAGTGGGTCAAGCGCTCGACCAGGGCTTCACTGGCGCCGCTGCGACGGTGCTGAAGCACCGCCCGGCGACGGGCGTCTTCCAGCATTTCCGCCTTGAGCGACTGGCGCAGGCTCCAGTAGCTGTGATCCGGTATCTCGTCGATGCGTTCCCAGTACCGTTCACTCAACAGCTCGTTGCGCCATTCGCGGCCGAAGCGCATGTCATAGGAGTTGACCCATTCACGTGCCAGAAAAGTGGGCACGTGTACGCCGTTGGTCACGTAGCCGATGGGGTTTTCGTGATGGGGGACCTGGGGCCAGATGTAGCCTTCCATGCGCGAGGCCATGTCGCCGTGGATGCGACTGACGCCATTGTGGAAGCGCGATGCCCGCAGCGCCAAAGCGGTCTGATTGAAGCCGCCCTGGTTGCTGGGACTCGACCCGAGTTGCAGGAACTGGTCCATGGAGATGCCCAGGGTCTGCACATATTCGGAAAAATAACTGCTGATCAGATTGTGATCGAAGATGTCGTGGCCGGCGGGGACGGGGGTATGGGTGGTGAACACGGTGGCGGCTGCCACCACTTCCATTGCGGTGGCGAAGTCCAGTTTCTCGCCGACCACCAACTCGCGGCAACGCTCCAGGAGTTGGAAGGCCGCATGGCCTTCGTTGATGTGCCAGACGGTGGGTTTCAGGCCCAGGGCGCGCAGGGCGCGTACGCCGCCGATCCCCAGGACGATTTCCTGCTGGATGCGGGTGTTGAGGTCGCCGCCGTACAGTTGATAGGTGACGGCACGGTCGATTTCCTGATTGTCGGGCAGGTCACTGTCGAGCAGGTACAAGGTGATGTGGCCCGCCTTGGCTTTCCAGACACGCAGATTGACCTGCCGCCCCGGCAGGTCCACCGCGACCCGAACCTCTTTGCCGCCGCCGTCGACCGCGGGCACGATGGGCAGGTCCGCGAAGTCGGTCGGGGTGTAATGGGCGACCTGATTGCCGTGGCCGTCGATGGTCTGGGTGAAATAACCTTGCCGGTAGAGCATGCCCACGGCGATGAAGGGAATGCCCAGGTCGCTGGCGGCCTTGCAATGATCGCCGGCGAGGATGCCCAGGCCGCCGGAGTAGATGGGCAGGCTTTCGTGAAATCCGAACTCGGCGCAGAAGTAGGCAATGAGATCCCGTTCCGGATCGAGGTGTTGGTCGATGCCGGTGCGTATCTGTTCCCCATGATAGGTATCGTAGGTGGTCAGGACCCGGTTGTAGTCCTCCAGGAAGACCCGGTCGCCGGCCATTTCGTCCAGGCGCTCCTGGGCGATACGACGCAGGAACACTTTCGGGTTGTGCCCGCAGGACTCCCACAGGTCCCGGTCCAGGCGAAAGAACAGCCCCCGCACCTGACGGTCCCAGCTGTACAGCAGGTCGTTGGCCAGTTCCTGCAGTCGCGCCAGGCGTTCGGGGATCTTCGGTCGTACTTCCAGGGAGAATCGTGTACCAGCCATAAGCGTCCCAGCCATTAGAGACAACGGCGGCGCCGGTCGGGCCTGGTCAGGGCCGCCGGGGCACCACTGAAAATGCAGTCTGCAAGAGGCACGTTCCATGCCAACGCCGTGTGCGTCGATCGGGCCCGTGTCCTGCGGGTTACGGGAGCGGATCGTGCCCCGGGCGATGGGTACCTGTACTGATAAGGTTGGTGCCGGGAGCGAGACTCGAACTCGCACTCTGTCGCCAGAACCGGATTTTGAGTCCGGCGCGTCTACCAATTCCGCCATCCCGGCATTGAAGCGGCCTAGTATAAGCCATCCGGGGGAGGGGGCAACACGCCTGCGATAGGCCGACTACCGCCTTGTGATACTATCCCGCGCCATGCAGCGTCGCGATTTCCACTACGATCTTCCCACCGAACTCATCGCGCAGCAGCCCTTGGGGGAACGCACCGCCAGCCGGCTGCTGTGCCTGGATGGTGCCACCGGAGTACTCGCCGATCGGCGTTTTTCCGATCTGCCAGAGCTGTTGACAGCAGGAGATCTGGTGGTGTTCAACGACACCCGCGTCATACCGGCACGCCTGTTCGGTGCCAAGGACAGCGGCGGGCGGGTGGAGGTGTTGGTCGAACGTACCATGGAGGACCAGCGGGTGCTGGCCCATGTGCGGGCCAGCAAGCCGCCGCGCCCCGGCACCACGCTGGTGCTTGGTGACGGGATCCGGGTGGAGGTGGAGAGTCGGGACCACGATCTTTACGTGCTGCGCTTCGACGACCGGCGTCCGGTGCTGGAACTGCTGGAACGGTACGGCCATGTCCCCTTGCCGCCGTATATACGCCGCTCCGACGACAAACTGGATCGCGACCGCTACCAGACCGTGTACGCCCGGGTGCCCGGCGCGGTGGCGGCCCCCACCGCCGGGTTGCACTTCACCTCCGAGCTGCTGGCCCGGTTGGCCGATCGGGGTGTGCAGAGTGCGTTCGTGACCCTGCACGTGGGGGCGGGCACCTTCCAGCCGGTGCGGGCCGAACGTCTGGAAGACCACCGGATGCATTCGGAGCGGGTGGAAGTAGGGGAGCAGACCTGCCAGCTGGTGCATGACACCCGGGACCGGGGAGGGCGTGTGATTGCAGTGGGCACGACGGTGGTGCGCAGCCTGGAGGCGGCGTCCGCCAGCGGCCGGGCGGAACCGTTCAGCGGCGCAACGGACCTGTTCATAACTCCCGGCTATCGCTTCCGGGCGGTGGACGCTCTGGTGACCAATTTCCACCTTCCCGAGTCGACCCTGCTGATGCTGGTGTGTGCCTTCGGCGGCTATGAGGCCGTGATGGCCGCCTACCGGCATGCCGTGCAGGACCGCTATCGCTTCTTCAGCTACGGCGATGCCATGTTCGTCACCCGCGCGGCGTAATTATGGCTGCCGACATGCGTTTCGAGCTGCTGCAGTGCGACGGGCCGGCCCGCCGGGGCCGGCTCAGCTTTGCCCGCGGCCGGGTGGATACGCCCGCCTTCATGCCGGTGGGCACCTACGGCACCGTCAAGGCCATGACGCCTGAAGCGGTGAGCGAGACCGGTGCCCAGATCATCCTCGGGAACACCTTTCACCTGATGCTGCGCCCCGGCGTGGATATCATCGAAGCCCACGGCGATCTGCATGACTTCATGCACTGGGACGGACCCATTCTCACCGACTCGGGCGGCTTCCAGGTCTTCAGCCTGGGAGAGTTGCGGCGTATCAGCGAGCAGGGGGTGCAGTTCCGCTCGCCGGTGAACGGCGACCGGGTCTTTCTGGGACCCGAAGAGTCCATGGCGGTGCAGCGCGCCCTCGGGTCGGACATCGTGATGGTGTTCGACGAATGTACGCCCTATCCCGCCTCGGAGACCGAGGCGCGCCGCTCCATGGAACTGTCCCTGCGCTGGGCCGAGCGCAGCCGCAGCGCCCATGGGGACAACCCGGCCGCCCTGTTCGGGATCGTCCAGGGGGGCATGTACCCGGACCTGCGGGCCGAGTCTCTGGATCGTCTGGTGGAGACGGGCTTTGACGGCTATGCCATCGGCGGGCTGTCGGTGGGCGAACCCGAGGACGAACGCCGACGGGTGCTGGAGGCGGTGACGCCCCTCATGCCCGGTGACCGACCCCGCTACCTGATGGGGGTGGGGCGTCCGCAGGACATCGTGGAAGCGGTGCGCCGCGGCGTGGACATGTTCGATTGCGTCATGCCCACCCGCAATGCCCGCAACGGCCACCTGTTCGTGGAGTCCGGGGTCATAAGAATACGCAACAGCCGGTTTCGCCGGGACCCCCGGCCGCTTGACGAGCATTGCGGCTGCTATACCTGCCGCCACTACAGCCGAGCCTATCTGCACCACCTGGACCGCTGTGGCGAGGTGCTGGGCGCGCACCTGAACACGGTCCACAACCTGCACTACTATCAGGTCCTGATGGCGGGGCTGAGGTCGGCCATCGAGGAGGGGCGGCTGGACGGCTGGGTGCGTGAGTTCTATGCCAGGCGCGACCCGGGCGGGTCGCCTGTGCCATAATAGGCGGTGTTGTGCGCGGTCCGCCCCGGCGGGCCGTTATTTCAAAGCGATCACACAATCGGAAGGATGGACGATGAGCTTTTTCATCTCGGACGCCATGGCACAGGCCGGCGGGGCGGCGGGGGGCAGTGAAGCGGGACCCCTGATGAGCTTTCTGCCGCTGATCCTGCTGTTCGTCATTTTCTACTTCATGCTGATTCGGCCCCAGACCAAACGGGCCAAGGAACACAAGAAAATGGTGGAAAGCCTCTCCAAGGGTGACGAAGTGGTCACCAACGGCGGAATGCTGGGGCGCATTACCCAGGTGGACGAGAACTTCCTCGAACTTCAGGTGGCCGACAACGTAAAGATAAAGGTACAGCGCCAGGCAGTGGCCTCGCTGATGCCCAAAGGCACCATGAAGAACTCATAACAAGAATTTCGCCCGAACACCGGAGTCGAGGAACGGGGTCGCATGATCAATCAATATCCGTTGTGGAAATACCTGCTGATCGCTGTGATAGCGCTGGTGGGTATCATCTATGCTCTGCCCAATATCTACGGCGATGATCCCGCCGTGCAGATATCCCCGAGCCACGGCGCGCCGGTGAATGCGGCATTGCGCGAGCAGGTCTCGTCGGTCCTGGACAAGAATAAGCTCAAGTACAAGGCCATCCAGATCGCCGACGATCGGATGCTGGTGCGTTTCTACAACACCAACGACCAGTTGGCCGCCGTGGACCGGCTCACCACCGCTCTGAAGGACAAGTATGTCGTGGCGCTGAATCTGGCGCCGGCCACGCCGCAGTGGCTGCGCGACATCGGCGCGCTGCCCATGTATCTGGGTCTCGATCTGCGGGGCGGCGTGCACTTTCTCATGGAAGTGGACATGCAGGCCGCCATCAAGCAGAACTACGAACGCTACGTAGGGGAGATGCGCACAGCGCTTCGGGACAAGCGCATTCGCTACTCCAGCGTGGAGTACACCCAGGGCGGCGTGCTGCTGCAGTTCCGCAACGATCAAGAACGCAGCAAGGCCAGGGACCTGCTGCAGCGTGAGTATGAAGGCCTGAAGGTGGACGACCAGGACGCAGGCCAGGGTCCCGCACTGCTGGCCAGCCTTACCGAAAACAAGAAGCGCGACATCGAGAAGTTCGCGCTGGAGCAGAATATCACCACACTGCGGAACCGGGTCAACCAACTCGGGGTGGCCGAGCCGGTGATCCAGCAGCAGGGCAACAAACGCATCGTGGTCGAATTGCCGGGCGTGCAGGACACAGCCCGCGCCAAGGAGATCCTGGGCGCCACCGCCACCCTGGCGTTCCATTTCGTCGACGAGAACAACAATCCAGAGGACGCGGCCTCCAGCGGGCACGTGCCGGCCGGCGACGAATTGTTGCAGGAACGCAGCAGCGGCCGGCCGATCCTGCTCAAGCGCCATGTGATCCTGACCGGCGACTATATCACCGACGCCTCGTCGGGCTTCGATCAGCAGAACGGCGGACCGGCGGTGTTCATCACCCTCGACGGCAAGGGTGGCCACCTGATGCGTGAGGCGACCCGCGACAACGTCGGGCGGCTGATGGCGGTGGTGTACATCGAGACCAAGATCGAGACCAAGAAGGTCGACGGCAAGACCGTCAAGCAGGTCAAGAAGCTGAGGAACGTGATCAACGTCGCCCGTATCCGGGAGGAGTTGGGCAAGCGCTTCCAGATCACCGGTCTGGACTCGCCCCAGGAAGCGCGCAACCTGGCGCTGCTGCTGCGTTCCGGCGCCCTTGCCGCCCCCATGGAGATCATCGAGGAACGTACGGTGGGACCCAGCCTGGGCAAGACCAACATCGCCCAAGGCATGCTTTCGGTGGAAGTCGGATTTGCCGTGGTCTGCCTGTTCATGCTGGTCTACTACCGGGTGTTCGGACTCATGGCCGACCTTGCCCTGGGGTTCAACCTGGTGCTCATCGTAGCCATGCTTTTCCTGCTCCAGGCGACCCTTACCTTGCCCGGTATCGCAGGTATCGTGTTGACCGTGGGCATGGCGGTGGATGCGAACGTGCTCATCTATGAACGTATCCGCGAGGAACTGCGCAACGGCAACAGTCCCCAGGCCAGTATCCACGCGGGTTACGAAAAGGCGTTCGGCACCATCGCGGACGCCAACATCACCACCTTGATTGCGGGGCTGGTTCTGTTCAGCTTCGGTACCGGGCCGGTGAAAGGTTTCGCGGTTACCCTCTCCATCGGCATCGTGACGTCGATGTTCACGGCCATCATGGGTACGCGGGCTATCGTCAATCTGATCTACGGCGGACGCCGTTCGGTCAAGCTGGCGATCTGACGCCGGACGGGGGAACAGGATCATGGAATTCTTCAAGAAAAAGACCAGCATCCGGTTCATGGGCAGTCGCCGGGTCGCGATGGTCTTCTCGGCAGTGCTGATCGTCGGGTCGCTGGTGTCCCTGTTCGTCAAGGGTCTGAACTTCGGCATCGATTTCACCGGTGGTACGGTCATCGAGGTGAAATATCCGCAGCCGGTGGATCTTGGCCATGTGCGCGACGCGCTGTCCGCCAAGTACAGCGATGCCCAGGCTCAATACTTCGGTACGGCTCGGGATGTGATGATCAGGATCGCGCCCCGTCCCGGCGAGTCCAGTGCCCAGCTCAGCGACAAGGTATTGGCAACGCTCCAGACGGCCACGCCGGGCGTGACCATGCAGCGGGTGGAATTCGTCGGTCCCCAGGTCGGCAGCGAGCTGGCCACCAAGGGCGGACTGGCCCTGCTCTACACGGTGATCGGCATTCTGATCTACGTGATGATCCGGTTCGAATGGCGGCTGTCGGTTGGCGCGGTGGTCGCCATGATCCATGATCCGGTGATCACCCTGGGTGTGTTCTCACTGTTCCATATCCAGTTCGATCTGACGGTACTGGCTGCCGTGCTGGCGGTTATCGGCTACTCCATTAACGACACGGTGGTGGTCTACGACCGGATTCGGGAGAACTTCCGGAAACTGCGCAAGCAGAGCGCGCCGGAGATCATGGATATATCCATCAACGAGACGCTGTCGCGCACCATCATGACGTCTCTCGCCACTTTGCTGGTGGTACTGGCCATGTACTTTATCGGTGGACCGGTGATTCACGGGTTCGCGCTGGCCCTGATCATCGGCATTCTGGTGGGAACTTATTCGTCCATTTACGTGGCCAGCGCCATCGCCCTGGACCTGGGGGTAAGCAAGTCCGATCTGGTGCCGGTACGCAAGGATAACGCGCCGGCTGACGATCGCCCCTGAGCGGCTCGACTCCCGACCCGGCCCACCCGGGGAGTTTGGTTTCAGCGGGCTTTGCGGGCCTCGTCCAGGGGATCGGATTCGTGGGCGTCGGGCAGGATCTTACTGCACAAGGTGCTGGTCTTGCGGCCGCACTTGTCGTCGTCCGCACCGCGAATCACGAACCCTGCCCATACGGCGGCGATGGCCCACAGCACAAGTCCCAGCGCGACTGTCGTCCAGCTCACCCCGAACTCGCCTAACGGACCCCCCACGAAGCCGTAGACCAGGGCTACCACACCCGCGATCCAGAACACCCCAATGGGTGCCGCGCAGCAACCGGCGCAGCCGTACCGGCATGCTGCAAGCGGAGGGACCAGCAGGGTTAGCACGGTCTGTCTCATTGTTATACCCCTCCCGTCATACTCCTATCGGAGTAATAACATAAATAAAGGGATAGTAAAACGGTAAGCTTTTGCAAAGATCACCCCGGATCGGGGGCGATCAGAGGGCGGGGCGGGACTTGCGGAAGGGTATGACCCGGTTGCCGGTCGTTGGCGGGGCGGGGCTGTCCGGTGCTTCAACGGACAGGATTTCCATGCAGGAACCATCGTAGCTCCACGCGCACAAGGTGGCGATCTCGGCCAGACCGTCCAGGGCATCCTGCATGGCGAGTTCCAGCCGTTTCATGCGGTTGGGATCGACTTCCTGCGGCTCGACGCGCGATGGCTGGGCTTTCATCGTCCCCCCGGAACGGGTCGGCGGCCGCTCACCTGGCGACCTTCTCCCGGTTTGTCGGGACCGGTCGGGAAAACTTGAGCCGAGGCCAGTCCAGAGGTGGAGGCGTGGAAGTGTGGGGCTGGGCTCAGCGGGCCGTTTGAGCCGGGCAACGGGAAGCCCGACGGACCCTCCGCGGAATCGTCACGCCAGCCGGTCCTCAGCGCTCATTGCGGGTCGCTCAGACCGGGGCCAGGTCTGGGGACCCGGACCGCAATGCCCGATGAAAGACAAACGCTTAGCGTTGCAGATCCGCCGGCAGGTGCGGCCGAATGGCCCGGATGATGGCCGCGAAGACCTTGGGGTTCCCGGCCGCCACATTGCCGTTGTCCAGGAAGGTATGTCCGCCGGCAAAGTCGCCGACAATGCCGCCCGCTTCCTGGATGAGCAGGGCGCCGGCCGCCATGTCCCAGGGCTTGAGACCGATTTCCCAGAAACCATCCAGCCTGCCGGCCGCCACATAGGCCAGATCCAGGGCGGCGGCACCGGCTCGGCGAATACCGGCGGTATCCGTGAACAGGCTGCGGAACATGGCCAGGTAGGCGTCCAGGTATTCCTGCATCTTGAAGGGAAAGCCGGTTCCGAGCAGGGCGCCTTCCAGCCCAGTCAGTCGACTGACCCGGATGCGCCGATTGTTGAGCTGGGCGCCAGAACCGCGGGTGGCGGTGAACAGCTCCTGACGCAAAGGGTCATACACGACCCCTTGCTCGATGCGGCCCTGGTTCCTGAGGGCGATGGAGACGGCAAACTGGGGAAAGCCATGGAGAAAGTTGGTGGTGCCGTCCAGCGGATCGATGATCCAGCAGTATTCGTCACCCGTTTGGGTGCCGCTCTCCTCGGCGAGAATTCCGTGGTCCGGGTAGGCCTTGCGCAGCACCCGGATGATGGCCTGCTCGGCCTGGCGGTCCACTTCGGTGACGAAGTCGTTGCGATGTTTCGACGTCACGGTCAACTGATCCACGCGGTCCAGATGACGCACGATCAGGTCGCCGGCCGTTCGGGCCGCGCGCACGGCGATGTTCAGCATGGGATGCATGGGGCGGAATTCCGGGGTCGAGCTACCTGCCGGGGCGCCGGTCAACAGGAGGCCGGGCCGCTTGCGAGGCGCAAAGGATACCAGACTACGGGTGCAGGCGATACCGCCGCCCGGCTCAGGGGGCCGCCATAGCGAGCCGTGCGATCTGCTGGCCCATGCGCAGCGTCGATCCCGGCCCGAGCCCGTCCTGCCAGTGTGCCCGTTGTGGGCCGAACAGCAGGATGACCGTGGAGCCCATGTTGAAGCGGCCCAGCTCGTCCCCGCGGTCCAACTGAGGAGCCGAGCCTTCCTCCAGGCGGTAGTCGTGAACGACTACCCGGCGTCCCCTGGGGGGGGTGACCACGCCGCCCCAGACCGTTTCGATACAGGCCACGAAGATGGCACCGACCAGCACCACCGCCATGGGTCCGGCCTCAGTGTCGAACACGGCGGCGACCCGCTCGTTGCGCGCGAACAGGTTGGGGATGGTACGGGTGGTGTGGGGCGCAACGCTGAACAGGCGGCCGGGGACGTACACCGTTTCCAGCAGTCGGCCGGGAAACGGCATGTGGATGCGGTGATAGTCCCGGGGAGACAGGTACAGGGTGGCAAAACTGCCGCCCATGAACGGGGCCGCACGCGCCGCTTCGCCGCCGAGCAGTTCCACGAGGGAGAAGTCGCGGCCCTTGGCCTGAAAGAGGCGTCCGTCGCGTATCTCACCCAACTGGCTGACGGTACCGTCCACCGGACTGCCCAGCGCATCGGGTGCGCTGGGCAGCGGGCGACTTTGCGGGCGCAGCGCCCGGGTGAAAAAGGCATTGAAGTCCGGATAGGCGGTGGGATCCGTGACCACCGCATCTTCCATTTCCACATGGTAACGGCCCGCGAACCATCGGATCAGGGCATTTTTGAGCGCGGGAGTGCGAACCCGTGTGACGGCCAGCATCAACCGCGACAACAGGTGATGGGGCAGGGGATACAAAGGCAAGGAGCGCAGGTAGTCGCCGGCGCTGGCGCGATCGGGGGTGCCCATCTAGAGACGTGCCCGGGGGAGGCGGGTAACGGAAAGCGAGCGGCTCATGGGGGCGCATTATTCCACAACGGCGCCTTACGTTCATGTGTTCCCGATGGCTGCCGCGCCATAGTCGCGCCCGGCGGTCATGGCTTATCATTGGCGCCACCCAATGGCAGTGGACCGACGGACCATGGATCAGACCGAACAGACGCTGGGCATCCTGACCACCGTGCGCGACTACATCCGGTGGGGTGCCAGCCGATTCACCGAGGCCGGTCTGGTGTTCGGCCATGGCACGGACAACGCCCTGGACGAGGCCGCCTGGCTGGTGCTTCACGGCCTGCACCTGTCGCCGGCCTTGCCGGACGCCTATCTCGATGCCGTGCTGACCGAGCCCGAGCGACGCACGGTCCTCGAGTTGCTCCTGCGGCGTATCGAGCAGCGTCTGCCGGCGCCGTATCTGACCCATGAGGCCTGGTTCGCCGGTCTGCCCTTTTACGTGGATGAACGGGTGCTGGTCCCCCGCTCGCCCATTGCCGAGCTCATAGAAGGGATGTTCGCGCCCTGGATCGAAGGGGCCGACGTGAATCGGGTTCTGGACCTGTGCACCGGCAGCGGCTGTATCGCAGTGGCCTGCGCCTATGCATTTCCGGCCGCCGAGGTGGATGCCGCCGACGTGTCCGCCGATGCGCTGGAAGTAGCGCAGGAAAATATCCGGCGCCACGACCTGGAAGGTCGTGTGCAGGCCCTGCACTCGGACCTCTTCGAAGGCCTCGCCGGGCGCCGCTACGATATCATTGTCAGCAATCCTCCGTATGTGTCCGGGCCGGAAATGAACACACTGCCGGCGGAATACCGGCACGAGCCCGCTCTCGGACTGGCGGCGGGAGACGAGGGTCTGGATCTGGTGATCAGGATTCTGCAGGGCGCCGCGGAGCACCTGGAGGCCCACGGCATCCTGGTGGTGGAAGTTGGCAACAGCGCGCCGGCGCTGGAGGCCCGTTTCCCGGACGTGCCGTGGTTGTGGCTGGACTTCGAGCGCGGCGGCCAGGGTGTGTTTTTGCTGACCGCCGATCAGGTCCAGGCCCATCGGCACGCCTTCGCCCAGGGGAACTGACCCGGGGTCTGTTAACACTACAGGGCAGCGCCGCTCCCAAATAGCGTTAACAGGCCCTGGTTATGCATGCAGGAGAAGCGCGATGATCAAACGACCGAAGACGCCGGAGGCCTATGTCGAGCTGGTGCGCCAGGCGCTGTTCGAGGTGGAGGAGCTGCGCTATTCCGTGGAATTCGACATGGATTCCATGAGTGATGCGCTGGGATTTCTGGATGAGCTGGAGTCCGGTGTGCGGGCTCTGTGGAGCAGCATGGAAAGCGGCAGCTACCAGTTCGAGGACCGCGACCTGCCGTTCATGGCGCTGGTTGAGCGGACCCCCGACCGGCTGCTTCCATTCAAGTATCTGTTGCGGCAGATAAATGCCACCCACCGCCAAGGCTTGGATGTCGAGTAAAATTGACCTGTGTCATCGCGTCGGTTGAGGGCAACGTCTAGCATCCTCGCCCAACGGTAAAGCCGAGGATGCCATGGACCAGAGTCTAGTATTCGACCGGGAGCTTATCCGCCGGTATGACACCAGCGGACCGCGCTACACCTCCTACCCCACTGCCGTGCAGTTCCATGAGGGCTTCGGTGAGGACCTGTATCGGCGCCTGGCGCTGGCCAGCAACGGGGAGCAGCCCCTGCGGCCCCTGTCCCTGTATTTCCATCTGCCGTTCTGCGACACGGTCTGCTTCTACTGTGCCTGCAACAAGATAATCACCAAGAATCGCAGGCGGGCATCGCCGTATCTGCAGCGGCTGTTTCGTGAAATCGAGCTGCAGTCGGCATTGTTCGACGACGCCCGGGTGGTGGATCAGCTGCATTGGGGCGGGGGGACGCCGACGTTCATCAGCCACGATGAAATGCGCGAACTGATGCGGGTGACCGGGGAGCATTTCCGGCTGCGCAACGACGACAAGGGCGAATATTCCATCGAGATCGATCCCCGCGAGGTCAGTGCGGAGACCGTCGCGCTGTTGCGGGAGCTGGGATTCAATCGCATCAGTGTCGGCGTTCAGGATTTCGATCCGCGCGTGCAGCGGGCGGTGAATCGCATCCAGTCCGAGGCCCAGACCCGCCTGGCCGTCGACGAGGCCCGCCGGCAGGGTTTCCGTTCGGTCAGTCTCGACCTCATGTACGGCCTGCCCCAACAGACACCGGCCAGCTTCTCGACCACCCTGGAACGGGTGCTGGACCTGGCGCCGGACCGGCTTTCGGTGTTCAACTACGCGCATCTGCCTGCCCGCTTCAAGACCCAGCGCCAGATCAGGGACGAGGAGCTGCCTTCGGCCCGAGACAAGCTGGCGATACTCAAGCTCACCGTAGACGCGCTCACCTCCGCCGGCTATGTCTACATCGGCATGGATCATTTCGCGCGCCCGGACGACGAGTTGGCGGTGGCCCAGCGCGAAGGCACCCTCTATCGCAATTTTCAGGGTTACTCCACCCACGCGGACTGCGATCTGGTGGCCATGGGGATCACCGCCATCAGTAAGGTGGGGGACAGCTACAGCCAGAATGTGCGTACGCTGGACGACTATTACGAACGCCTGGACGGGGGGCGTCTGGGCGTGTTTCGGGGGGTGGAGCTAAGCGCCGACGATCTGCTGCGCCGGGACGTCATCAACAAGCTGATCTGCAATTTCCGCCTGGATTTTGCAGCGGTCGAAGCCAAGCACGACATTTCCTTTCGGGACTACTTCGCCGAGGAGCGCGATACACTGCTCGCCATGGAACAGGATGGGTTGCTTAGGATGGACGCCGATCGCATCGAGGTCATGCCGCGCGGGCGCCTGCTCATCCGCAACATCTGCATGGTGTTCGACCGCTACCTGCGTGGCGGCGGCGGTCAACAGTTCTCCAAGGTGATCTGAACGGCCTGGCGCGCCCGTGCGGACCGCTAGCGCTGGCGCCGATAGATCAGCCCGGGGTTCAACAACACTTCATTCTTCCCCAACTGGTCCAGGGGATAGCCGTCGTCCACGCTCTGTGCGATGCGGTCGAACACAAAGGTGCCGTCGGGATTGCTGATCGACTCGAAGATCGGCCGACCCATGTAGCTGCCGATGCGTGGCCCGTAGTATGCGTTGTCGGTGCTCACTGCCTGTCTCCTGGTGCAAGGGATGATTTCATCACCTACTGCTTCGACTATCGACCGCGGCATTGCGTTCCTTAAGTAAGCGCGACAAGGAAGCACGACGAGGCGCGGCGAACAGGTTACAATGGCCGCCATGTCGGGAAATAGCATCGGAAAACTGTTTACGGTCACCAGCTTCGGTGAGAGTCACGGCCCCGCCATCGGCTGCGTCGTGGACGGCTGCCCACCGGACCTGGCCCTCGATGTGGCTGACCTGCAGCACGACCTCGACCGGCGCAAGCCCGGCAAGAGCCGCCATACCACCCAGCGCCGGGAGGCCGATGAGGTCCAGATACTCTCGGGTGTCTTCGAGGGACGGACCACCGGCACCCCCATCGGCCTGCTGATCCACAACACCGACCAGCGCTCCAAGGACTACTCGGAGATCATGGACCGGTTCCGTCCCGCCCACGCGGACTACACCTATCAACAGAAGTACGGGATTCGCGACTATCGGGGTGGGGGGCGTTCGTCGGCCCGGGAGACCGCCATGCGGGTGGCGGCCGGCGCCATCGCGAAGAAATATCTGCGCGAGCGTCACGGAATCTCCATCCGCGGCTACCTGGCCCAACTGGGTCCCCTGCGCCTGGAGCTCAAGGACTGGGAGGCCGTGGAGTGCAACCCGTTCTTCTGCCCGGACCCCGGCCGCGTGCCGGAGCTGGAGTCCTATATGGATGCCCTGCGCAAGGAGGGCAATTCCGTGGGCGCCCGTATCAATACGGTGGCCACGGGGGTGCCGCCCGGCCTGGGGGAGCCGGTGTTCGATCGCCTGGACGCCGACATCGCCCACGCCATGATGAGCATCAATGCCGTCAAGGGTGTGGAGCTGGGGGCCGGGTTCGACTGCATCGGACAGAAGGGCAGCGAGCACCGGGACGAGATTACCCCCGAGGGCTTCGTGGGCAACAACGCCGGCGGTGTGCTGGGGGGCATCTCCTCCGGCCAGGATATCCTGGTGAGTATCGCCCTCAAGCCCACCTCCAGCATCCGTCTGCCCGGGCGCTCCGTAGACCTGCAGGGACGGCCGGTGGACGTGGTGACCAAGGGCCGGCACGACCCCTGCGTGGGTATACGCGCCACCCCTATCGCCGAAGCCATGCTGGCCATCGTATTAATGGATCACCTGCTCAGACACCGCGCCCAGAATATGGACGTCCGTTCGACGACACCGATTATTCCGGCCGGCAACTGACGGCCGCCGTCCGGCCCGCGTTTGGCATACCGAATATATGGCGTTCCACGTCCCACGCCGGCCCCTGTTCGTCGGGGGGAGTAGCCTCTGATGCCGACCTCCAACGGCACCTACTGGCGGCTGTCCGGCTTCTACCTGTTCTACTTCGCCAGCCTTGGCGCGCTCATGCCGTACTGGGGGCTTTACCTGCAGTCGGCGGGGTTCGACGCGCCCCAGATCGGCAACCTGATGGCCATTCTGATGGGCACCAAGATTGTGGCGCCCAACATCTGGGGCTGGATCGCCGATCACACCGGCCGGCGCATGGGCATCATCCGGGTGGCCACCGTGCTGGCGGCATTGGCTTTCGCCGGCGTGTTCTACAGCCACGGATTCTGGTGGCTGGCGTTCACGATGATGGGATTCAGCTTCTTCTGGAACGCGGCGCTGCCCCAGTTCGAAGCGACCACCATGAACCACCTGGGCGAGGACACCCACCGCTACAGCACCATACGGCTGTGGGGCTCCATCGGGTTCATCGTCGCGGTAACGGCCCTGGGGTGGGGGCTGGATCGCCATGGGGCGTCGCTGCTTCCGCCCGTGATACTGGTCCTGTTCATCGGGATCTGGCTGGCCAGCCTGGCCGCGCCCGCCGACAATGGCCCGGTGGCGGTCCGCCACCATCTGTCCCTGCGGCGGGTGCTGGGAAGGCCGGAGGTGTTGGCCCTGCTGGCAGTGTGCTTTCTGGTGCAGGCCAGCCACGCACCCTACTACACCTTCTTCACCATCTACCTGGGGGACCACGGTTACACCAAGACCGTGATCGGGCAGTTGTGGGCCCTGGGCGTGGCAGCGGAGATCGGGGTCTTTCTGGTGATGCATCGCTGGCTGCCGCGCTTCGGGTCCCGTCGACTGCTGCTTGCCAGCCTGGCGTTGACGACGTTGCGCTGGGTGCTGATCGCGGAATTTCCCGACCACCTGACCCCCATTCTGGTCGCTCAGACCCTGCATGCGGCCAGCTTCGGGATGTACCACGCGGTGGCCATCGACCTGATCCACCATTTCTTCACCGGCCCTCACCAGGGGCGGGGCCAGGCACTGTACAGCAGCGTCAGTTTCGGGGCGGGTGGGGCGGCAGGCAGCGCCGCCAGCGGCTACCTCTGGACCAGTGCCGGGCCGCAATGGATGTTCCTGTGCGCCGCCGGCGTCAGCGCGGTCGCCTGGCTGGTCGCCTACCGCGGTCTGCACGCCCGGCCCTGAGCGGGTGCCCGTGCCTTGGGGTGCACACTTCGATATACTCTTTTAATTTAACGACACTTTCGACGGGGTAAGTCCAGCGATGCCCGGCAAGACCCTCTACGACAAGATTTGGGATGCCCATGCGGTGCGCACCGAAGCGGACGGCACCACGCTCCTTTATATTGACCGACACCTGGTTCACGAGGTGACCTCGCCCCAGGCCTTTGAGGGCCTGCGGCTGGCGGGGCGCAAGCCCTGGCGGACCGATACCGTGCTGGCGGTGCCCGACCACAACGTACCGACCACCGACCGCCATCTCGGCATCGAGGATCCGGTGTCCCGCGTGCAGGTCGAGACGCTGGACAGCAACTGCGCCCGTTACGGTATCACCGAATTTCACATGGACGACGCCCGCCAGGGTATCGTCCATGTGATCGGCCCCGAGCAGGGCGCAACCCTGCCGGGCATGACCATCGTGTGCGGCGATTCCCACACCTCCACCCACGGGGCTTTCGGGGCCCTGGCCTTCGGTATCGGCACCTCCGAGGTGGAGCATGTGCTGGCTACCCAGTGCCTGATCCAGAGCAAGGCCCGCAACATGCTCGTGCGGGTCAACGGCCAGCCCGGCCCCGGGGTGACCGCCAAGGACATCGTGCTGGCCATCATCGGCGAAATCGGCACGGCCGGCGGCACCGGCTATACCATCGAATTCGGCGGCGAGGCTATCCGTGGCCTGTCCATGGAAGGGCGCATGACGGTCTGCAACATGGCCATCGAGGCCGGTGCCCGGGCAGGGCTGATCGCGGTTGACGAGACCACCATTGAATACGTACAGGGCCGCCCCTTTGCCCCCAAGGGCGATCTCTGGGACCAGGCCGTGGCGGCGTGGTTCGACCTTAGAAGCGACGACGATGCCCACTTCGACCGGGTGGTGGAGATGGATGCGGCCGGTATCGTGCCCCAGGTGACCTGGGGGACCTCGCCCGAGATGGTGGCACCCGTGGACGGGCGCGTTCCCGACCCCCGTGACATGGCCGATCCGGTCAAGCAGGAAGCTGCGGGCCGAGCGCTGACGTACATGGGATTGGAGGCCGGCATGCCCATCACCCAGATCCCGTTGGACCGGGTGTTCATCGGTTCGTGCACCAATTCGCGCATCGAGGACCTGCGGGCCGCCGCGGCGGTGGCTCGGGGTCGGCGGGTGGCGTCCACCATCAAGCAGGCAATGGTGGTGCCGGGGTCCGGACTGGTGAAGCGACAGGCTGAGGCGGAGGGCCTGGACGCCATCTTCAAGGCCGCCGGCTTCGAGTGGCGAGAGCCCGGCTGTTCCATGTGCCTGGCCATGAACGCCGACCGGTTGGAGCCTGGCGAGCGCTGCGCCTCCACCTCCAACCGCAACTTCGAGGGCCGGCAGGGGCAGGGCGGTCGCACCCATCTGGTGAGTCCCGCGATGGCGGCGGCCGCGGCGGTTAGCGGCCATTTCGTGGATCTGCGGGATCTGCCGGCAGCCGCCGACGAACGCTCCGCGGTCTGAAATTTCCGGCAATGACGTTCTGGCTGTGTTCCCACAGCCAGTCAATCTTCGAGTGCTTCCTAGGCAGGTGCTGCAGTGGACAAATTCGAAACCTTCAGTGGGCTGGTGATGCCGTTGGACCGCGCCAACGTGGATACCGATGCCATCATTCCCAAGCAGTTCCTCAAATCGGTGCGGCGCACGGGCTTCGGCCCCAACCTGTTCGACGAGTGGCGCTACCTGGACCACGGCGAGCCGGACCAGGACAACAGCCGGCGGCCGTTGAACCCGGAATTCGTGCTCAACGAGCCACGCTATGCCGGCGCCCGGATTCTGCTGGCCCGCGACAACTTCGGCTGCGGCTCCTCCCGCGAGCACGCCGTTTGGGCACTGCAGGACTACGGCTTTCGGGTGGTGATCGCGCCCAGCTTCGCGGACATCTTCTATAACAACTGTTTCAAGAACGGCGTGCTGCCCATCCGGCTCGGTGCCGACGAGGTGGACCGGTTGTTTCAGCAGGTGCAGGCCGCCCCCGACTATCGCCTGACCGTGGATCTGCAGGCCCAGACCGTTACCACGCCGGGCGGCGAGGCGTACGGGTTCGAGGTGGATGCCTTCCGCAAGCATTGTCTGCTGAATGGCCTGGATGACATCGCCCTGACCCTGCAGCATGCCGACGACATCAGCAGTTACGAGGAGCGGCGGCGCCGCGAGGCGCCCTGGCTGTTCTGATCAATTCTCAGATAAACAATTCAGTGGCTTGATATGACAAAGAAAATACTGATTCTTCCCGGCGACGGGATCGGTCCGGAAATCATCGCGGAAGCACGTAAGGTGCTGGAGCGGCTGCGTACCGACTTCGGGCTGGATGTGGCCCTCGAGGAGGCTCTGGTAGGCGGCACCGCCTACGATGCCACCGGCACGCCGCTGCCCGACCAGACCCTGGAGCAGGCCCGCGCCGCCGATGCGGTGTTGCTGGGTGCCGTGGGCGGAGAGAAATGGGATTCCCTGGAGCGCTCCCTGCGTCCTGAGCGGGGGCTGCTGGGGCTGCGCTCCGGGCTGGGGCTGTTCGCGAATCTGCGACCCGCCATTCTCTATCCCCAGCTGGCCGGCGCCTCCACGCTCAAGCCGGAAGTGGTGTCCGGGCTGGACATCATGATCGTGCGGGAACTGACCGGCGGGATCTATTTCGGCGAGCCGCGGGGCGAGCGCACCCGGGAAGACGGGCAGCGGGAAGGCTTCAATACCCTGGTCTACAGCGAGCGGGAAATCGAACGCATCGGTCGGGTGGGCTTCGAGGCCGCCCGCAAGCGGGCCGGTCGTCTGTGCTCGGTGGACAAGGCCAATGTGCTGGAAACCAGCGGGGTGTGGCGTGACGTCATGACGCGCCTGGGCGCGGAATACCCCGATGTGGAGCTCAGCCACATGTACGTGGACAACGCGGCCATGCAGCTGGTGCGGGCTCCCAAGCAGTTCGACGTGATGGTCACCGACAACATGTTCGGCGACATTCTGTCCGACGAGGCCGCCATGCTGACCGGTTCCATCGGCATGCTGCCGTCCGCTTCGCTGGATGCCGACGGCAGGGGCATGTACGAGCCTATTCATGGCTCGGCCCCCGATATCGCCGGCCGCGGCATTGCCAATCCGTTGGCCACCATTCTGTCGGTGGCCATGCTGCTGCGCTACAGCCTTCACGAGGCGGAGCACGCCGCCCGCATTGAACGGGCCGTGGAGCGGGTCCTGGATCAGGGGCTGCGTACGGCGGATATTGCCGCTGCCGGCGAGAAGGCGGTCGGCACCCGGGAGATGGGCGACGCGGTGACCGCGGCACTGGCCGGCGATTGAATGCGCGGAATGTGAAGCCCTGGGCATTTTTTCCCTGGCGAAACAGGCAGAATCCAAAATTGTGAGGTCAAGTTTTCATGAGCAGGCAATTCGATGTGGCGGTGGTGGGAGCCACCGGTGCGGTAGGCGAAGTGATGTTGGAGATCCTGGCCGAGCGCAATTTCCCGGTGGGCAACGTGTACCCGCTGGCGAGCAGCCGCTCCGCAGGCAACCAGGTTTCGTTCAAGGGCAGGCAGCTGACCATCGGTGATTTGGCTGAGTTCGATTTCTCCAAGGCCCAGATCGGCCTGTTTTCCGCCGGCGCGTCGGTGTCGGCGGAGTATGCGCCCAAAGCGGCTGCCGCCGGTTGCGTGGTGGTGGACAACACTTCCCAGTTTCGATACGACGACGACATCCCGCTGGTGGTGCCGGAGGTCAATCCCCACGCCATTGCCCGCTATACGAACCGCGGGATCATCGCCAATCCCAACTGCTCCACCATCCAGATGATGGTCGCCCTCAAGCCCATTCAGGATGCGGTGGGGATAGAGCGCATCAACGTCGCCACCTATCAGGCGGTATCCGGGACAGGCAAGGAGGCCATCGAAGAGCTGGCCAGCCAGACCGCGCAGCTGCTCAACGGCAAGCCGGCGGAATCCCATGTCTATCCCAAGCAGATCGCCTTCAACGCGCTGCCGCAGATCGACGTGTTCCAGGACAACGGATACACAAAGGAAGAGATGAAGATGGTCTGGGAGACCCACAAAATCCTGGAAGATCCGACCATCCGCGTGAACCCCACGGCGGTGCGCGTGCCGGTGTTTTACGGGCATTCCGAGGCCGTGCATATCGAAACCCGCGAAAAGATCAGCGCAGAAGCCGCGCGCGAGCTGCTGGCCAAGGCGCCTGGTGTGGTGGTCATGGACGAACGGCGCGACGGCGGCTATCCGACGGCCGTCACCGAGGGGGCCAACCACGATCCGGTATACGTGGGCCGTATTCGCGAAGACATCTCTCACCCGCGAGGTTTAGATTTGTGGGTGGTTGCCGATAATGTCCGCAAAGGCGCGGCGCTGAACAGTATTCAGATAGCCGAAATCCTGATCCAAGAGTATTTGTGAGTCTAAGTTGGCGCACACAGCACACGCAGTTTCCGGTTGCGGAAGGGATCTCTCCCGAACAGCGGAGCCGGGGGGCCCGCGGCGGGCTGTGGGCGTAGCGGCCACAAGGGGATAAGACATGTACAGGAGACTGGCCCTGGCGGGCTTGTTGGCAACGGCATCCACGCAGGCATACGCACTGGGCCTCGGGCCCATCAAACTGCACTCCGGGCTCAATCAGCCACTGGATGCGGATGTGGAGCTGCTTTCGGGCAGTCCGCAGGACCTGAGCCAGGTGCAGGTATCACTGGCTCCGAGCGCCGCTTTCCAGCAGGCGGGGGTGCAGCGCACCATGCTGCTGGCGCGCTTGAATTTCAAGGTCGTGAAGCGGCCGAACGGCGCCGCCTTCATTCATATCAGCTCGCCCATGCCGATTCGCGAACCGTTCCTGGACTTCGTCCTGGAGGTGGATTGGAGCGGCGGCCAGCTGATGCGCGAATACACCGTCCTGATCAATCCCCCGACGTTCATGGCCCATGCGGCACCGCCGCCCGCATCGGTGCCGGCGACCAGCAGCGCCGCGCAGCAGCCCCAGACGGCGGCTTCTCAGCCATCCTCCGGTACGCCCACCATGGCGCAGGCCGCGGCCGCTGCCGGCGACCAGGCCCATGCCGGCCAATACGGTCCCACCAAGCGTACCGACACCCTGTGGAAGATCGCCGGGGACGTCCGCCCCGATGATCGGGTGAGCCGAGAGCAGGCCATGCTGGCTCTGTTGCGGGCCAACCCTGACGCCTTCTACGGTGGCAACATCAACCGACTGAAGGCCGGCTATGTACTCCGGGTCCCGGACCGTTCCAACATGGTGTCGTTGAGCCGGACCCAGGCCCGCGTACAGGTCGCTCAGCAGAACACCGTCTGGCGCGAAGCGCGCAACAACGGCAAGATCGAGCGCCAGGCGAGCACCAAGCCCGCCGCCACCAGCGCCTCGGGAGGACGCCTGAAACTGCTGGCTCCTGAGCCGGATCAGGAAGCCTCCGCCGCGGTCGGCGGAACCGGCTCGTCGGCCGGTGCGAGCGCCACGGCGGGCACGGCTGCGGCCGGAGACGACGTGGCCGCTCTGCGCAACCAACTCAACACGGCCCTGGCGGCGGCTGATGCCCAGCGCCACCAGACCGAGGAACTGGAGGCCCAGGTCGCGCAGCTGCAGAAGCAGGTGCAGTCCATGCATCACCTGATCGAGATGCGGGACGGCAAGATGGCGCAACTGCAGGGTCAGAGCGCAGCCGCGGCGACCGGTGCCGCTGCAGCCACCCCGTCGGCGGCGGCTGCCACTACCGCGGCCACCGGTCCCGATGCCGGTGCCCCTGCCGCCCAGTCGACCAAGCCAACATCCGGTTCGCCTGCGAACCCGGCTGACGCCACCGCGACCGACACCACGGCGAAAACCGAGGCAGCGGCAAAACCCGACGCGACTGCGAAGCCCGCGGCCGAGGCGCCGGCTCCGGCGCAAACCGCGGCGGAACAGCCCAAACCTGCCGCCAATCCGGCACCGGCTGCCGCGCCCAAGCCGGCACCGGTCCATCATGCCGCACCAGCGGCGCCGGCTCCGCAGCCCAGCATCTGGGATGAGCTGCTGGAGAATCCGATGATGGTCGGCCTTGGCGGAGCAGGCACGCTTCTGGTGCTGTTGCTGGGCTGGGTCTCCATGCGCCGCCGGCGCATGACCATGACCGAATTCCAGGAGAGCATTCTGGCGGCCGAACAGGCCAATGCGGCGCACGGATCCGAGACGGACACCGTCCCGGCCGTGGCGGATTCATCCACCGACAGCAGCGACGGTGCCGCCAGCGAATCGTCCCTGCTGAGCGATTTCGCGGTCAGCGACATGGACGCCATTCAGAGCGAAGGCGAAGCCGATCCGCTGGCCGAGGCCGATGTCTATCTGGCCTACGGTCGCTACCAGCAGGCCGAGGAGTTGGTCACCGAAGCGCTCAACAACGCGCCGGACCGCAATGACCTGCACATGAAGTTGCTGGAAATCTACCATGCTGCCCAGAACGCACCGGCGTTCGATGGCCACGCCGAAGCGTTCCTGGCCCGCCTGGACAACCAGGACGATCCGCTCTGGAGCCGGGTGGTGGAGATGGGCCGCGAGATCAGCCCCGACAACCCCCTGTATGGTTCGGGGTCGGCCGGCGACATGTCGGAAGCGACTGCCCTGAACATGGACATTG
The DNA here is from genome assembly GCA_964571225.1 of uncultured Gammaproteobacteria bacterium. Taxonomy (GTDB): domain Bacteria; phylum Pseudomonadota; class Gammaproteobacteria; order DATFLG01; family DATFLG01; genus DATFML01. The sequence continues at coordinate 23,786 of CAZNBB010000003.1, read as the reverse complement.
ACGAGGGCGACGAATCGGATACGGTCGAAGCGGACAGCAATGAGCTGGAAGCCCCGGAATTGATGGCGGCCGTCCAGGACGTCGATGCCGCGGAGCCCGAACTGGCCGAATCGCAGGCCGCGGAGGCGGAAGAAGCGGACAACGGCCTGGATTTCGACCTGGACTTCGATCTGGGCGACGACGTCTCGGCTCCGGCGGAAAGCTCCGCTGATGCGGACCTGGAGGACCTGGAATTCAATCTGGATAACGACGAGCCCAAGGCCGATGCCGATGCGGACTTGTCCCAGGTCCTGAATTTCGATCTGGATGCCGGCACGGCAGGGGAGCGCCACGAGAGTGCAGAACCTGCCGAGAGCCTGGCCATGGCTGACACGCTGGACATGTCATCCGATGCCAGCCTGGCGCCCGCGGAGGAATCCGTGGACGGTGGGAACGCCGCTCTGGACGAAGTGGGCCTGGACCTGGATCTGGGATCGCTGCCCGAGTTGGGCGAAGGCGACGCCGACGATCAGGGCGAGGCTGAAGACAGCGAGGGCCTGCTGTCGGACGTGGACGAAGTGGGCACCAAGCTGGATCTGGCCCGGGCCTACATGGACATGGGCGATCCGGACGGCGCCCGCAGCATCCTGGAGGAAGTGCGTCAGGAAGGTAACGGCGACCAGCAGGAAGAAGCGAAGACCCTGCTGGGCGAGTTGGCCTGATCCCATGCCCGCCCTTCGGGGCGGGCCATTTCCCCTGAACTGGCCCATCGGAGGCCGGCGCTGCACCCCACCGTACGCATAGTCGCGCTGCTGGTCTTTGCTGCCGGAGTGGCCGGGGCCCATCCCGGCCAGTTGATTGCCGGCAGCACCATCATCCTGCTTGGCTTTGTTCTCGCCCGCAAGGGTCTCGGCGGGCCGCTGGGCCGTCTGCTGCGCCGCATCCGCTGGCTGCTCCTTTCCCTGCTCATCCTCTACGGCTGGTTCACACCGGGGACCCCGGTGTTGTCCGTTTTAGGCAACTACTCCCCAACCTGGCAGGGGCTGGCCGAAGGCGGTGCGCGCAGCCTCGCGCTGGTACTGATGGTGGCGGCCGTTCACCTGTTGCTGGGCGTGACCAGTCGTGCCCAGTTGCTTGCCGCCGTGAATCGTCTCACCCGGCCCCTGGCCCGGATCGGCATTCCCCACGAACGTCTGGCGGCGCGCATGGTACTGACCCTGCATGCCGTGCCCCAAGTGCAGGACCTGGTCCGTGAGGCAATCCGGGCGGGCCGCGCCCGGGAGGGCGTCGTGAAGCGGATCGCCGGTACCACGGCCGGCGCATTTTCGAGCGTTCTCGACCACGCCGACCATCAGGCGACGGGCTGGATCAGCGCGCCTGCGGGGCAACCGGCGCCGCTGTATCAATGGCTCTATCCGCTGCTCATGGCCGGGCTGTTCTGGCAACTGGCCTGACCGCCTTGTTCAGCATCTGCTAGTATCGGCGCCTCTATCAGCCCGCACTTGTCCGAAGCAGGCAATCGCTCCCTTACGAATCCATGCGTATCGCAGCCGGCATCGAATACGACGGTACCGACTTCTCGGGCTGGCAGAGCCAGCCGGGCAGTCGCACTGTGCAGGGCTGTGTCGAGCAGGCCTTGTCCAAGGTGGCCGATCACCCCGTGCAGGTGGTCTGTGCCGGGCGCACCGACAGCGGCGTGCACGCCACCGGTCAGGTCGTTCACTTCGATACCGGTGCTTCGCGGCGCATGCGTTCGTGGATTCTGGGCGCCAATGCAAACCTGCCGGCTGATGTGAGCGTGACCTGGGCCCGGCCGGTCGACGAACGTTTCCATGCCCGCTTTGGCGCCCTCGAGCGCCGTTACCGTTATGTGATCCTCAATCGCATGGTGCGTCCCGCCCTGGCCCGCAGCCGGGTGTGCTGGGACCATTACCCGCTGGATGCGGGGCTGATGGCCCAGGCCGGGACGCATCTGGTCGGCGAGCATGATTTTTCTTCGTTCCGGGCGCTTGCCTGCCAGGCCAAGCATCCAGTGCGCACCATACATCGCCTGGAAATCAGCCGTGCCGGGGAATACCTCTATATCGACGTGACCGCCAATGCCTTTCTTCACCATATGGTCCGCAACATCGCCGGCGTGCTGATTGCCGTTGGCCGGGGCGAGCGCTCTCCGGATTGGGTCCCGGAACTGCTGCAGGCCCGCGATCGGTCGGTGGGCGGCGTCACTGCCCCCGCCGGGGGACTGTATCTGGTCGACGTGCGCTACCCTGACGAGTTCAGTCTGCCCCGGGAGATCACGCTGCCCCGTTTCGCTTGATCGGGCTGCGGCCAGTGGCCCGCGGTTCTGGTATGCTGGCCCATCGGGCAGGGCTTCGCTCCGATAACGGTGGCTCCAGGGTGCGCACGCGCGTTAAAATTTGCGGAATCACACGGCCGGAAGACGGCGCGGCAGCGGCGGCGCTGGGCGCGGACGCCATCGGTCTGGTGTTCCATCCGCGCAGCCCACGGGCGGTCGATATCGCTCAGGCCAACGCCATTGTGGACGCCCTCCCGCCGTTCGTGGCGGTGGTGGCCCTGTTCGTGGATGCGTCGCGAGCCGACATCCGTTCGGTGCTTGAAGCGGTGCCCGTGGACCTGCTGCAGTTCCATGGCACCGAGCCGGCCGCCGCCTGTGCGGGTTTCGGTCGACGCTACATCAAGGCGATCAGCATGCGTCCGGAACTGGATGTGGCGGCGGCGATGGCCGACCACCCTGCCGCGGCGGCGTTTCTGCTGGACGCTTATCACCCGGCCGTCGCCGGCGGCAGCGGAGAGCGATTCGATTGGGAGCGGGTCCCCACCGAGCGGCCGCGGCCGATCATTCTGGCCGGGGGACTGGACCCGGACAACGTGGCCCAGGCAGTTCGCCGGGTGCGACCCTACGGGGTGGACGTGAGCAGCGGAGTGGAGGCGACCAAGGGCGTCAAGGATCACACCCGCCTGCGGCAATTCATTGAAGGAGTGCGACATGTCGACGCAGACGCAAACGGCTGACAGCCGCGCGGGATTCGAGGCACTGCCGGATGCCAACGGCCACTTCGGTCCCTATGGCGGGCGCTTCGTGGCCGAGACGCTGATGGAGCCCCTGGAGGAACTGCGTCTGGCGTATGAGCAACTGCGTGCCGACCCCGCATTCCAGGCGGAGCTCGATTCCGATCTCGCCCATTACGTGGGGCGCCCGTCGCCGCTCTACCATGCCGAGCGCTGGAGCCGCAAACTGGGCGGGGCCCAGGTCTACCTCAAGCGCGAGGACCTCAACCACACGGGCGCCCACAAGATCAACAACACCATGGGGCAGGCGCTGTTGGCCCGCCACATGGGCAAGCGCCGCATCATCGCCGAGACCGGCGCCGGTCAGCATGGCGTCGCTTCGGCGACCGTGGCCGCGCGTCTCGGCATGGAATGCGTGGTGTACATGGGCGCCGAGGACATCCAGCGCCAGGCCAGCAATGTCTACCGCATGCGCCTGCTGGGCGCCGAAGTGGTTGCTGTCAAATCGGGTTCCCGCACTCTCAAGGATGCCCTCAACGAGGCCATGCGGGACTGGGTAACCAACGTCGACAGCACCTTCTACATCATCGGCACGGTGGCCGGACCACACCCCTATCCGGCCATGGTGCGCGATTTTCAAGCCGTGATCGGCCGCGAGGCGCGCGCTCAGATCCAGGCCCTCGCGGGCCGCCTGCCCGACGCCCTGGTGGCGTGCGTGGGCGGCGGCTCCAATGCCATCGGCCTGTTCCATCCGTTCCTCGACGATGCCGATGTGGCCCTGTACGGCGTGGAGGGCGGCGGTGAAGGCATCGCCAGCGGGCACCACGCCGCGCCGCTGTGCGCCGGTCGCCCCGGCGTCCTGCACGGCAACCGGACCTATCTCATGGAGGACGACGACGGGCAGATCATCGAGACCCACTCCATTTCGGCTGGCCTGGACTACCCGGGTGTGGGGCCCGAGCATGCCTGGCTCAAGGACACCGGCCGCGCCCAGTACGTGGCCGTCACCGACGACGAAGCCCTGCATGCCTTCCACAGCCTGACGCGCGTGGAAGGTATCCTGCCCGCCCTGGAGTCCAGCCATGCGCTGGCCTATGCGGCAAAACTGGCCCCGACCCTGGACAAGGACCGCATCGTCATCGTCAACCTGTCGGGGCGGGGCGACAAGGATATCCACACCGTCGCCGCCCGCGAGGGCATTCAGGTATGAGCCGCATCGCTGCGCGCTTCGCCGGCGTGGCGTCTGCCGGCCGCAAGGCGCTCATTCCCTATGTGACGGCCGGCGACCCCGAGCCCGGCGTCACCGTGCCGCTGATGCACGCGCTGGTGGAAGCCGGGGCCGACCTGCTGGAGATCGGCGTGCCGTTCTCCGACCCCATGGCGGACGGTCCCGTGATCCAGGCCGCCTGCGAGCGGGCCCTGGCCCATCACGTGCGGCTGCGGGACGTACTCGACATGGTGCGCGAGTTCCGACAGCAGGACAGCGACACGCCGGTGGTCTTGATGGGATATCTCAATCCCGTCGAAGTGATGGGCTACGAAACATTTGCCCGGGCGGCGGCCGACGCCGGTGTGGACGGCCTGTTGACGGTGGACCTGCCTCCGGAAGAGGCCGAGGCCCTGGTGACGGCGCTGCGCTCGGTGGCCATCGACCCCATCTTTCTGCTGGCGCCCACCAGTCACGAGGACCGCATTCGACGTGTTTCGGCTGCCGCCAGCGGCTTCTTGTACTATGTCTCCCTCAAGGGAGTGACGGGCTCGGCCCGGCTGGATGTCAGCGCGGTGGCCGACCGCCTGGACCTGATCCGCCGATGCACCGACCTGCCCATCGGCGTCGGCTTCGGTGTCAGCGACCCCGATTCGGCGGCCGCCGTGGCGCGGGTGGCGGACGCCGTGGTGGTGGGCAGCGCCCTGGTGCGACGCATCGCGGATCTGGTCCATTCGCCGCAGCAGATACCGGCCGCGGTAGCGGAGCTGGTCTCGGCCATGCGTCGGGCCATGGATGCGCAGGCCGCCGCGACCGTGGCGGAATAGGTAGGCGGTGATGCCAAAAACGTCCCTCAACGTTGAAGACGAGTCCGTCGACGAGAATTCATGAGCTGGTTCCAGAAACTGATGCCGTCCCGTATCCGCACCGAAGGAGGGACCAAACGCAGCATTCCAGAAGGGCTGTGGACCAAGTGCGACGTCTGCAACGCCGTGCTGTACCGGGCGGAATTGGAACGCAGTCTCGATGTGTGTCCCAAGTGCTCCCATCACATGCGTATCGGTGCCCGTCGGCGACTGGACGCCTTTCTGGACAAGGACAACCGTTACGAGATCGGTGCCTCCCTGGAACCGGTGGACGTACTGAAGTTCAGGGACACCAAGAAGTACCGGGACCGGCTGGCCCAGAGCCAGAAGAAGACGGCGGAGAGGGATGCGCTGGTCGTCTTCGAAGGCCAGCTCAAGGAGATTCCCCTGGTGGCCGCCGCCTTCGAATTCGCGTTCATGGGCGGTTCCATGGGGGCGGTGGTGGGCGAGCGCTTCGTGCGGGCCGTTAACACCTCCCTGGAAAAGAAGATTCCGCTGGTGTGTTTTGCCGCCAGCGGCGGCGCACGCATGCAGGAGGCCTTGTTTTCCCTCATGCAGATGGCCAAGACCAGCGCCGCGCTGGCACGCCTGTCGGAGGCCGGCGTACCCTACATTTCGGTGCTTACCGACCCCACCATGGGCGGCGTTTCCGCGAGTCTGGCCATGCTGGGGGACGTTCACATCGCGGAGCCCAATGCACTGATCGGCTTCGCCGGCCCCCGCGTGATCGAGCAGACGGTGCGCGAGACGTTGCCTGAGGGCTTCCAGCGCAGCGAATTTCTGGTCGACCACGGTGCGGTGGACATGATCGTCGATCGGCGCCAGATGCGCGACCGGATTGCCGGATTGCTGGCGATACTGACCCATCGACCGGCGCCCTGACCCGAGCCCCTGCGGCCGTTCGACGAACGTCGTATCGGGCGTGCGCTGAGGCGTTTCCCCTATGCGCTTTTCCACCCTGAACGAATGGCTCCGCTGGCAGGAGACCCTGCATCCCCAGGCCATCGAGCTGGGGCTGGGCCGGGTGTCTGCGGTCGCCAAGCGGCTGGGTTTGAGCGCCGCGGGTCACGCCATCGTGACGGTCGCGGGCACCAACGGCAAAGGATCGAGTGTGGCAATGATAGAAGCCATGCTGCGCAGTGCGGGCTATCGCGTCGGTGCCTATACCTCGCCCCATCTGTCCCGCTACAACGAGCGTGTACGTGTGGACAGCGCAGAGGCTTCCGACCAGGCTTTTTGCGAGGCATTCGCTGCGGTGGAAGCGGTACGCGGGGACACCACGCTGTCGTATTTTGAATTCGGCACCCTGGCGGCGATGGACATCTTTCGCCGCGCGCAGGTGGAGATCGCCGTGCTGGAGGTGGGGCTTGGCGGCCGACTGGATGCCGTCAATCTGTGGGACGCGGATGTAGCGTTGGTAACCGGCGTGGATATCGATCACGTGGAATGGCTCGGGTCCGACCGTGAAGCCATCGGCCGGGAAAAGGCCGGCGTGTTTCGCCCCGGACACCCGGCGATCTGCGCCGAACGCGATCCGCCGGCGAGCCTGCGCGCTTATGCCGAACGGATTGCGGCGCGCTGGCTGGGTGTCGGAGAACACTTCGATTTCCGGGTTGGGCAGCAAAACTGGACGTGGTGGGACGGGGACACTCGCTGGGAGCAGCTGCCCCTGCCGGCCCTGGAGGGAGACTACCAGTTGGCCAATGCGGCCGGCGCCGTTGCCGTGACCCGGGCTCTTGGCAGCCGATGGACGGTGCCGCGCGCGGCCGTGGAGACCGGTCTGCGCACGGCGGCTCTGCCGGCGCGGCTGCAGGTGGTCCCCGGCGAGGTGGAACGGGTGCTGGATGTCGGCCATAACCCCCAGGCAGCCCGGGCGCTGGCCGGCGTATTGGCACAACGTGCCTGTCGGGGACGCACGCTCGCCGTGCTGGGCATGCTGGCGGACAAGGACGTGGAAGGCGTGGTGGGCGCCATGAGCGGGGTGGTGGACTGCTGGTATCTGGGCGGTCTGGAGGGTCCGCGGGGTCTGGATGTCAGGACGCTGCGGGACCGCACCGTTGCGCTCCTGAACGATGCCCCCTGCCACGGGGACGGCTCCGTCGCGGACGCCTACCGACGGGCCTGCGCCGATGCCGAGAGCGGGGACCGGATCGTGGTGTTCGGGTCGTTCCATACCGTAGCCGACGTACTGGACCAGGGCCTATAATGGCGCCGGGCTTTGGGCGGTGCCGCGCCATGAGGTGCTCGCGGACCGCTTGCGGACTCTGAGGATTCTGTGGTGGAGGAGCGCGTCAAGCAGCGTCTGGTCGGGGCCATCGTATTGGTGGC
>CAZNBB010000003.1:14635-16276 GCA_964571225.1 uncultured Gammaproteobacteria bacterium | reverse complement strand
CTGTGGTGGAGGAGCGCGTCAAGCAGCGTCTGGTCGGGGCCATCGTATTGGTGGCATTGGCCGTCATATTCATTCCCATGATTCTGCAGGGCCCCGATGACGGCAGCGGGTCAGGTAGTGCGCTGCCGCCGCCGCCCAAGGTCGTGCAGCAGTCGCTGCCGTCCGTTCAGCCCCCAAGCACAGTGCCGGCTGCGCCGGCCGAGGGCGAGGCGCTGGGCAAGCCTCAGGAGGAAGGAGGGGCATCGACCGCGCCGCCCGCCGAAGCGGGCCACGAGCCGCCGAGTCCCGCCCACGCCGAAACACCCCCGGCCCCACCCAGACCCGCGGCGGCTTCGGCATCGAAAGATCAACAAAGCAGCGACGCCGGCGATGGGCAGGCCCTGGCGGCCTGGGTGGTGCAGGTGGGCAGCTTCAGTCGCCAGGACAATGCCACCTCTCTGCGCGACAAGCTGCGCACCAAAGGCTTCAAGGCGTTTGTCCAACAGGCCCGCACCAGCGAAGGGGCGGTGTTCCGGGTGGAAGTGGGGCCCATCCTGAAGCGCGCCGACGCCGATGCGATGCGGGACAAATTGCAGGCTCAGATGCAGCTCAAGGGCTTGGTCGTCCCCCACCAATGAGTCCGGGGATCGTTTCGGGTACCGGTAGCGCTCTGGTAAAATGGCACCCATGAATCACCAAAGACTCCGGGGTATGGTCGGGCCAGAAGTGCGCAGCGGGCTAGCGACGCCATGACCTGGGTCGATTACGGGATACTGGCGGTGATCGGTGTGTCGGCGCTGGTAAGTCTTCTACGCGGCTTTGTCAGGGAGGCGTTTTCCCTGGCCAGTTGGGTTGCCGCCTTGTGGGTCGCGCTGGCCTTTTTCGAACCATTGTCCGGCGCATTGGTGCACTGGATATCGATACCTTCGCTGCGTCTGGGCGCCGCTTTCGCCGTTTTGTTTCTGGTCGTTCTGCTGCTGGGGGCATTGATCGGCTATCTGGCCGGACAGCTGGTGCAGAAGACGGGTTTGACCGGTACCGACAGAGTGCTGGGAATGGTGTTCGGATTGGGGCGTGGCATGATCATCGTGGCGGTACTGGTCCTGCTGGCGGGGCTGACGGCCATGCCGCGGGACCCCTGGTGGTCGCAATCCCAGTTGTTGCCCCATTTCCAGCATCTGGCCCTGTGGTTGCGCGGATTCCTGCCCGCGGACATCGCAGCGCGCATCAATTACTGATCCCCCGCCGTTCACTGTTGCGGTGAACGGCGCGAGGGACTGAAGAGGCAACGCCTATGTGCGGCATTATCGGCATCGTGTCCCAGGGACCGGTCAATCAGGCGCTGTACGACGGTCTTACCGTGCTCCAGCACCGCGGTCAGGACGCGGCTGGCATCATGACCTGCGAGGGCGGGCGTTTGTACCTGCGCAAAGACAACGGTCTGGTGCGGGACGTTTTCCATACCCGCCATATGCTTCGCCTGCTGGGGCGTATGGGCATCGGACATGTGCGCTATCCCACCGCAGGCTGCGAATCGTCCGCCGAAGCCCAGCCTTTCTACGTCAATTCCCCGTACGGGATCAGTCTGGCGCACAACGGCAACCTGACCAACGCCGATGATCTGAAGCGCGACCTGTTCGTCGAGGATCTGCGCCACATCAA
>CAZNBB010000003.1:0-14625 GCA_964571225.1 uncultured Gammaproteobacteria bacterium | reverse complement strand
ACCGATTCCGACTCCGAGATCCTGCTCAACGTGTTCGCCCACGAGCTGCAGCGTCAGGGCAAGCTGCGCATTACCGAAGAGGACATCTTCGAGGCGGTCGCCAATGTGCACCGGCGCTGCCGCGGCGCCTATGCGGCCGTGGCCATGATCACCGGTTACGGCATCGTCGGGTTCCGGGACCCCTACGCCATTCGTCCCATCGTGTTCGGCAAACGGGAAACCCCCCAGGGGGTGGAGTACATGGTCGCCTCCGAAAGCGTCGCTCTGGACGTGCTGGGTTTCGACCTGGTGCGGGATCTGGAGCCGGGGGAGGCGGTGGTCATAACCGCCGACGGCCAGTTGCACACCCGCCAGTGCGCGCAAAACCCGGTGTATTCGCCGTGCATCTTCGAGCATGTGTACCTGTCCCGTCCGGATTCGATCATCGACGACGTGTTCGTCTACAAGGCGCGTATGCGCATGGGCGAGAAACTCGCTGATAAGATCCTGCGGCTGCGCCCGGACCACGACATCGACGTAGTCATACCGATCCCCGACACAAGCCGCACGTCCGCGCTGCAGCTGGCCAACAAGCTGGGCGTCAAGTACCGGGAAGGGTTCATCAAGAACCGCTACATCGGGCGTACCTTCATCATGCCCGGGCAGCAGCAGCGCAAGAAATCCGTACGCCAGAAGCTCAACGCCATCGATCTGGAGTTCAAGGGTCGCAACGTGCTGTTGGTGGACGACTCCATCGTGCGGGGTACGACCTCCAAGCAGATCATCCAGATGGCCCGCGATTCGGGGGCGCGGCGCGTCTATTTCGCCTCCGCCGCGCCGCCCGTGCGATTCCCCAATGTCTACGGCATCGACATGCCGAGCAGTGAAGAGCTGATTGCCTACGGTCGCAGCGAGGAGCAGGTGTGCCAGGTGATCGGGGCCGACTGGCTGGTCTTCCAGGACCTTTCCGACCTGGAGCAGGCGGTCCGCAAGGGGAACACCCGGTTGGAACGCTTCGATACCTCCGTGTTCACGGGCCAATATGTTACCGGCGACGTGAACGAGGCCTACCTCAGCCATCTTCAACAGCTGCGCAGCGACGCCGCCAAGGAAGAACGCCGGGTCGGGCAGGACGAGGTCATCGAACTGCACAACAGCGCGTGAGTCAGGCTGGGACCGTGCCTGGTTGCTTTTTCCGTACAAGCTGCTAGCCTGATTGCCGTTGCGCCGATTTGATCTCAGCTTGCGGGCGCGTAATAAATTCAGCTAAAGCGGGCAGGGCCTGCTTTCGCTGAAAGCGGGTTTTTTTGTTTCTCGACCCGCTCTATCAGGGCCCGTGGGACATGGCGACCCACGGGGCATATCTGTTCTGAGGAGGCGGGTCATGGATCAAGAATTCGAAGATTACGGCTTTGATACCCGCGCAGTGCGCGCCGGCCATCACCGCAGTCCGGAAGGGGAGAACTCCGAGCCGATCTTCGCGACTTCGAGTTATGTGTTCGCCAGTGCCCAGGAAGCGGCCGCCCGCTTTTCCGGCGAGCAGCCGGGCAATATCTATTCGCGGTTCACCAATCCCACTGTTCGTACGTTCCAGGACCGTCTGGCGGCCCTGGAAGGCGGCGAGTCCTGCGTGGCCACCGCTTCAGGCATGTCGGCGATCCTGGCCACCTGCATGGGCCTGCTCAAGGCCGGCGATCACATCGTCAGCTCGCGCAGCGTATTCGGGAGCACCGTGCAGCTGTTCTCCAATATCCTGGGCCGCTTCGGCATCGAAACGACCTATGTGCCCCTGGGGGATCTGCAAGGGTGGGCGGCCGCCATCGGCCCCAAGACCCGTATGCTGTTTCTGGAGACGCCATCCAATCCGCTGACCGAAATAGCGGATATCGGCGCCCTGGCGGAATTGGCCCATGCTAGGGGTTGCCTGCTGGTGGTGGACAACTGTTTCTGCACGCCCGCCCTGCAGCGGCCGCTGGAACTGGGTGCCGACATCGTCGTGCATTCGGCCACCAAGTATCTGGACGGTCAGGGACGGTGCGTGGGCGGTGCGGTGGTGGGGGACGCCGAGCGGGTGGGCAAGGACGTGTTCGGATTTCTGCGCACCGCCGGGCCGACCATGAGCCCGTTCAACGCCTGGGTCTTTCTGAAGGGACTGGAAACCCTGCGGCTGCGGATGAAGGCCCACAGCGCCAATGCACTGGAGCTGGCCCGCTGGTTGGAGGCGCAGCCCCAGATCACGCGGGTCTACTATCCCGGCTTGGCCTCCCATCCTCAGCACGAGCTGGCGAGACGCCAGCAGGCCGATTTCGGGGGGATCGTCGCTTTCGACGTGGCCGGCGGCCGGGATGCCGCCTGGGCTGTGGTCAACGCAACCCGCCTGCTCTCGATTACCGCCAACCTGGGAGATGCCAAGACCACCATCACCCATGCGGCGACCACCACCCATGGTCGGCTGACACCGGAGCAGCGGGCAGACGCCGGCATCGGCGACGGGCTGCTGCGGGTTGCCGTTGGCCTGGAGGATGTGGAAGACATCAAAGCGGACCTGCACCGGGGGCTGGTGCAGGCGGGCCGGCAAGGTTAGCGGTGCGCCGGTTCAGCTACCGATAGGGGCGATCTTGCCGACCCCCCAATGGCGGATGTCCTCGAAGCTGAACGTTACGTCGGCCTGCATGATGATGCCGCCGCGGGTGCGGCACACATTGACCGTACAGGTGCTGGTGGTTGCCCGTTCAATGGAATCGCCGTTGTAGCGCGGCAGGAGCAACAATTGGCTGACGGTTTCCGCGTCCACTTCCATGGGTTCAGCCAGATCCAGCAGATAGTAGGAAACGCCGTTGGGACCCCGTACTACGCCGACGCCCTCGACGTTGATGGGGTTGCGCCCTTGGTAATCATAGGGCTCGTAGATCTCGAGCAGGTGGTGTTGTGCTGTCATGGCGAACACCTGCAGCGCACGTGGACAGAACTCCAGAATGCACCAGAAATTCCACGGTTGTCAAAATGTGACAGCTTGTTCGTTGCGGCGTCGACGGATGCGTCAAAATTTCGACATTCCGGCCATCCGCCGAGATCCGGGTGAAGTTCATGGATGCCCGTGATGCGGCGCAGGCGATCTACAGGGCGGCGCTGCTCGCTGCCGACGGTCGGCAACGCACGTTCGAGTGGCTGCATCGCCATGCCATGGAGCCTCAGGTGTGGGCGGTGGCCGTGGGCAAGGCGGCGCCGGCCATGGCCGAGGGGGCCAGCGAGGCATTGGGGTCACGGCTGAGTCGGGGGCTGCTGGTCACCAAGCACGGCCACCTCCGGCCTAATTCAGCCGATGGACCCTTCGAGTGTTATCAAACGGGCCATCCCGTTCCGGACGCGGTCAGTCTCGGCGCCGGGCGCCGGCTGTTGGAGTTCATCGCCGAGGCGCCGCCAGGCGTGCATTGGCTGTTCCTGGTGTCCGGTGGGGCGTCCAGCCTGGTGGAGGTGCTGCCCGAAGGGCAGACCCTGCACGATCTGCAGCGTGCGCAGCACTGGCTGTTGGGCAGCGGCCTCGCAATCACCGAGATAAACCGCATCCGCAAGGGCCTGTCGTTGATCAAGGGCGGGCGGCTGGCTATGCGACTGGCAGGGCAGGACGTCACAGTCTTGATGATCTCGGATGTGCCGGGCGATGATCCCACCGTGGTCGGCTCGGGGCTCCTGGCGGCGGCGCCCGCTGACCGGGACCTTTCCGGTCTTGCCCTGCCGGGGTGGTTGCGGGCCCAGTTGGACGGAGCGCCGCCGGCCCCGGATCCGGACCACCCGGCTCTGGCGCGAGTCCACCACCACGTCATCGCCTCCCTAGAGGATGCCCGTCGGGGCGCCGTCCGCAAAGCCCGCGAACTCGGATTGGACGCGGTTTGCCACCGGTCCCGGCTGGCCGGCGATGCCACCGCCGTGGGACACAGGCTCGGGGCTCTGACCCGAGAGGCGTCGGCCGGGGTACAGGTCTGGGGCGGCGAGACGACGGTGATTCTGCCGCCGGATCCGGGGCGTGGGGGGCGCTGTCAGCAACTGGCGCTGGCGGCGGCGCTGGAGTTGCAGGGCATCCCTGACAGCTGCCTGCTGGCGGCCGGCACCGACGGCACCGACGGGCCTACCGAAGACGCGGGGGCCATCGTCGACGGTGGCACCGTGGCGCGGGGTTTGCGCAGCGGCTTTACCGCCGAGTTCTGCCTGACGCGGGCGGATGCCGGAACCTTTCTCGAGGCAAGCGGTGACCTGCTTCAGACCGGGCCCACCGGAACCAACGTCAACGACCTGGTGGTGACGGTGAAGATGCAGTGATGAGCTCGGCACCGATTCCATTCGGCGGTTACAATGGGCCGATGAACGACTCCGTTGCCCTTTTGGAGCAGCCGTCCGGCAGCCTGTTCGAGGGCGCGCTTTCCTGCCTGCGGCTCTGCGAGCCGCTGACCAAGCTCAATCGCACCCGGGAACTCGCCGAACAGTGGCGGGCCGGTCGATTGTCTCTGGAAGCGGCCGGTCCGCCTGTGGACATCGATGCCCCGGGCCGTCCGCCGCGGCCCCGGCTGGTATCCCCCAGGGCGCTTCCTCGGCGGCGGTTGAACAGCGCCGGCGGCCGCGCCGCACTGCTGCACGCCATCGCCCATATCGAATTCAATGCCATCAACCTGGCGTGGGATGCCGTCTATCGATTTCGGGGCATGCCGGAGCGCTACTACGACGACTGGGTCAAAGTGGCCAGCGAAGAGGCATACCATTTCGCTCTGCTACGGGACCGACTGCAGGGAATGGGTTTCGAATACGGCGACTTCGATGCCCATGACGGGCTTTGGCAGATGGCGCGCCGTACCGCCCACGACGTGCTGGTGCGCATGGCGCTGGTGCCGCGGGTGCTGGAGGCCCGCGGCCTGGACGTGACGCCGGGCATGATGGAGCGGCTGCGCGCCGCAGGCGACGATGCCAGCGCCGACATTCTGGAGGTGATCCTTCGGGATGAGGTGGGCCATGTGGCCATCGGAAGCCACTGGTTCCGCCATCTGTGCGCGGACCGGGCCCTGGATTCCCGAACCACGTTCCGGCAGCTGCTGGAACACTACATGCCGGGCCGCGTGAAGGGCCCGTTTCATTGCGAGGCGCGATTGCAGGCAGGCTTCACTCCTGCGGAGCTGGCCGATCTGGAGCGCCGACAGGAGGACCTGCTGGAATGATGTGTATGCGACGTGTTTCGTGGTTGCTGGTGTTCTGGTGGGCAATCGCGCTGCCGGTGTCGGCGGCGGGCACCGATGCCAAGCCCAGCCGCATCGACGCCATCGAATTGACCTACCAGATCAAGATGCCGGGGAGAGCGCCGTACACGACGCGCTATCTGGTCACCCCGCGATTCATGCGCAGCGACGACGGACCCGGCAGCAAGGACTTCGTGCTGCTGGATCGCAAGCGCCGCACGGTCTACAGCGTCAGCCACAGCGACAGCACCGTCTTGGTGATTCCCTACCGCAGCATCGATGCCAAACAGCCGGCATCCCTGAAGCTTTCCGAGCAGGTCCACAACGATCCCAAGGCACCCCGTATCGGGGGCAGAGCCCCGGTTCATTACACGTACCTGGCGAACGGCAAGATCTGCTCCGAGGAAGTGGTGGTGCCCGGACTACTGGACGAGGCGGTAACCGCCATGGCGGAATTCGAGCGGATACTGGCCGGCCAGCATGCCTCGGACCTGGACAAGACGCCGGCTGACATGCAGACGCCCTGCGATCTGGCCCGCTATGTCTACGCCAGCGACCGGCAACTGCGCCATGGGCTGCCCATTCAGGAATGGGACCCCTCGGGCTACCGGCGCACCCTGGCCGACTACAAGCCGAAACTGGCTGTCGACCCGGGCTTGTTCAAGCTGCCCAAGGGCTTGCGCCACTACTCGGTCAATTGAGAGCGAGAGCCTGCAGGCGGCAGCCGGTCGGGTTGCACCACAACACGCTGCCTTGTTCGTACCAGTCCCCGAGGACGATGCGGGTCGCGGCGGTGCCGTCGACGGTCAGTTCATGGATGGCCGGGCGATGGGTGTGGCCATGGATAAGGCGTCGCACGTGGTGCTCATGCAATGCCGACAGCACGGCATCCTGGTTGACGTCCATGATTTCCGGCGCCTTGTGAGCGGTGCGTTGGCGGCTGGTCTCACGCAGACCGGCTGCCATGCGCCGGCGTTCTGCCAGCGGCTTGGCCAGAAACTGGCGCTGCCAGCCGGCATCGCGCACCAGTTGGCGAAATTGCTGGTATTCCAGATCGTCCGTGCACAAGGCGTCCCCGTGCATCAAAAGCGTAGGCTCGCCGTACAGGTCGACGACGGTGGGATCGGGCAGCAGGCGGCAGCCGGTGCGGGCGGCGAAGCCCTCGCCGAGCAGAAAGTCCCGGTTGCCCGTCATGACAAAGACCGGCAGCCCGGCGTTTGTGCAGGCCGCCAGGCCCTCCAGCACCGGCCGCAGGGCGGGAGCGTCGTCGTCGTCTCCCACCCAGGCTTCGAACAGGTCGCCGAGAATGTAGAGCGCGTCGCCTTTACGCGCCGGGCCGGCCAGGAAAGCCCGAAACAGCTCGGTGATGGCCGGCCGCTCCGGGTCCAGGTGCAGATCCGATATGAAGGCGGTGGCGGCCATCGCGGGCGCTATTTACCTTCGTCGACAGTCACCTTCTCGATAACGACCGGATCGACCGGCACGTCCTGATGACCCGCTTTGGTGGTGGTGGGCACCTGTTCAATGGCGTGCACCACGTCCATGCCCTCGGTGACCTTTCCGAACACGCAGTAGCCCCAGCCCTGGGGTGTGGGCGCGGTGTAGTCCAGGAATTTGTTGTCCTTGACGTTGATGAAGAACTGGGAGGTGGCCGAGTTCGGATCGGGGGTGCGGGCCATGGCGATGGTGCCCGTCAGGTTGCTAAGGCCGTTGTCGGCCTCGTTCTTGATGGGAGCGCGGGTCTTTTTCTGTTTCATGTCGGGCTCGAAGCCCCCACCCTGGATCATGAAACCGGGGATGACGCGGTGGAAGATGGTGCCGTCGTAGAAACCGGAGCGTGCGTACTCGACGAAGTTGGCGACCGTTTCAGGCGCCTTGTCCGGGTAGAGCTCAAGGACGATGGTTCCCTTGTTGGTCTGCATGTTTACGGTCACGGTGCGGTCTCCTGTCACTTTGCCCGCCGCGAGAACGCCGGCGAGCGGGGTGAATCCAAGGACAACGCCCAGCACTATGGCAAGCCATTTGGACATCATGCGGGTGCCTCCCGGTCGATGAAAGTCCCGGCATGATATCGGCTTTCCCGCCCGCCTCAAAGTGTCTGCGCCCAAATGCCGGTTTTGTCGGTGTTCGGGCTTTCCGCTAACATGGCGGTCCGATGATGCCGCCAACCACGAAGACGCGTTTTGCGCCCAGCCCGACGGGCGAGCTTCACTTGGGCAACGTGCGCACCGCCTTGTTCAATGCGCTGCTCGCTCGCCGCGACGGTGGCGTTTTCCTGCTCCGGATCGAGGATACCGACCCAGAGCGCAGCCAGGACCGCTACGCGACCGCGCTGCAGGATGACCTGCATTGGCTGGGGCTGGACTGGCAGGAGGGACCGGGCGCCGGCGGCGCCCATGGGCCGTATCTGCAGTCTCAACGGGGTGACGTCTATTCCCATTATTACGGGATACTTCAGGACAAGGGGCTCAGCTATCCGTGCTTTTGCAGCCCCGAGGCTCTGGAGTCGGCCCGCCGTGCACAGAGACGGGCGGGCCGCCCACCGCGCTATCCGGGCACCTGCGCCCACCTGGATGCAGCGCAGGTGCAGGCGCGGCTGGAACAGGGCCTGAGGCCGACGCTGCGCTTTCGGGTGCCGGCCGGGCGCATGGTGGCGTTCGATGATCTGGTGCGCGGCCCCCAGCGCATGGCCAGCGATGATATCGGCGACTTCATCATCCGCCGGGCGGACGGCACGCCGGCGTTTTTCTTCAGCAACGCGGTGGACGATGCGCTCATGGGTGTGACCCATGTGTTGCGGGGCGAAGACCATCTGACCAACACCCCGCGCCAGCTGCTGCTGCTGGAGGCCCTTGAGCTCACGGCCCCGGTCTACGGTCATATTGCAATGATCGTGGCGGCGGACGGCAGTCCGCTGTCCAAGCGTCAGGGCAGCCGCAGCGTGGCGGAGCTGCGCCGGGCCGGATTTCTGCCGGGTGCCGTCATCAATCACCTGGCACGCCTTGGCCACAGCTATCCGGAAGCGGGGTACATGGGCTTTGACGGTCTGGCAGCGGGTTTCGAGCTGGACCGCCTGGGCAAGGCGCCTGCCCGTCACGACGAAACGCAGCTGCAGCATTGGCAGAAACAGGCCGTTGCCGCCACCAGCGACAACGATCTGTGGGCGTGGATGACCCAGGCCGGCGATAACGTCGACAATGTCGAGGCTCAGGTGCCCGCCCGGCAGGCCCATGATTTCGTGGCGGCGGTACGGGACAACGTTCTGCTGCCGGCAGACGCACG
The DNA here is from genome assembly GCA_964571225.1 of uncultured Gammaproteobacteria bacterium. Taxonomy (GTDB): domain Bacteria; phylum Pseudomonadota; class Gammaproteobacteria; order DATFLG01; family DATFLG01; genus DATFML01. The sequence continues at coordinate 6,142 of CAZNBB010000003.1, read as the reverse complement.
GCTGTGGGCGCTGAGGCTGTACGGGGCGCCCGGAGAGTACGATCCGGAAGCGTGTGGGGCGATTCGCGGGGCGGGCGCCGGATTCTACCGCACCGCCCTGGCCGAGGAAGCGGGAGAGGATGGGGATTTCCGCGACTTTGCCAAGCGTCTGGGCGCCGCGGCGGGAGTGAAGGGCAAACAGCTTTTCATGCCGCTGCGCGCGGCACTGACTGGAACGAAACCGGAGCCCGGCAGCGCGGCCGCCGGGGATGCGGTACGCTGGCAGCACGGCCCGGAGCTCGCGCGCCTTTGGGATCTGCTCGGTCCGCAGCGGGTGCGTGAGCGTCTGCAGGCGGCCTTGAAACTGTGTGAAACGGACTGATTCAGCGAGATGGTGCAAATCTACAACAGCCTGACCCGCAGCAAAGAGCCTTTCGTGCCCATCGAGCCCGGCAAGGCGCGGATCTACGTATGTGGCATGACGGTGTACGACCTCTGTCACCTCGGTCACGCGCGGGTACTGGTGGTATTCGATACGGTGGTGCGTTACCTGCGGGCCAGCGGTCTGGATGTCACCTATGTGCGTAACATCACTGACATCGACGACAAGATCATCAAGCGTGCCCATGAGAACGGCGAGTCAATCGATCAACTCACGGCCCGCTACATACGGGCCATGCATGAGGATGCCGGTGCGTTGGGCGTCGAGGTTCCCGACCACGAGCCGCGCGCCACAGAATCCATGGATCAGATACAGGGGATGATCGCCAGCCTGATGGACAAGGGCTATGCCTATCGTGCCCGCAACGGCGACGTCTATTACGACGTCAGCCGTTTCGAGCGCTATGGTGCGCTGTCGGGAAAGCAGATAGAGGATCTGCGCGCCGGAGCGCGGGTGGAAGTAGAGGAGGCCAAGCGGGACCCGGTGGATTTCGTGCTATGGAAAGCCGCCAAGCCCGACGAGCCCAGCTGGCCCTCGCCATGGGGACCCGGCAGACCGGGATGGCATATCGAATGCTCCGCCATGTCCACCCACTGGCTGGGCGATCATTTCGATATCCACGGCGGCGGTCTGGACCTCCAGTTCCCCCATCACGAAAACGAAATCGCCCAGTCCGAGGCGGCCACCGGGCATCCGTTCGTCAACTATTGGATGCACAACGGCTTCGTGCAGATCAACGAAGAGAAGATGTCCAAATCTCTGGGCAATTTCTTCACCGTGCGCGAGGTGCTAAAGCGCTACCGGCCCGAGGAGGTACGCTATTTCATACTGTCCAGCCACTACCGCAGCCCGCTGAACTATTCCGATGACAACCTGGACCAGGCTAGAGGTGCACTGACCCGTCTTTACACCGCACTGCGGGGACTGGCCGATGCGCCGCCACCCGATGGCGGGGACAGCTACCGCGATCGGTTCACGGCCGCCATGGACGACGATTTCAATACGCCGGAAGCTTTGGCGGTGCTCTTCGACCTGGCTCGGGAGATCAACCGGGTCCGGGACGCCGACCCCGCGGCGGCTGCCCGGTTGGGCGCCGGGCTGCGATCGTTGGGCGCTGTCCTGGGGCTGGTCCAGGGCGATCCGGACGACTACCTGCGCGGCGCCCCGCTCGGTCAGGGCGAAGGGGAGGGGGGCCTTTCCGATGCGGACATCGACGCATTGATACAGGCCCGCACCGCCGCGCGGACCCGGCGTGACTGGGCGGAAGCCGACCGCATACGGGATCAGTTGAAGGACGGCGGCGTGGTTCTGGAGGATGGCGCCGCGGGTACCACATGGCGTCGCGGCTGACGGCGGTCCGCCAAAGTTTCCGGCTGGGGTGCCGATATCCTCATCGATAATCGAGTTTTTCGCCAAATAGTTAATAAATAATTCATATACTTACCAGATGGAGCTGGGCTTGGCGCATAGTGTCGAGGGCGTCAAATATGAGCGAGCGCATCTTCCGTCTGATCATCGGCACAACTCTCCTTGTGTGCCTGTACCTGGAACCGCGTCCCGGCGCGGACGGACTCATGCTCGCCCTGCTGACGGTCATGGTGTTCGAAGGGATCACCAATTGGCGCGTTCCCATCCTCGTCTCCCGGCTGCGCTACGGTGCCGGAGCCGCTGTTCCCGATGACGGCGAGCTTGCCGTGCATGCCGCCGCACCCACGATACAATTCGACGCCGAGCGCGCCTGGCGGCTGGTGGTGGCGGCCATGCTGATCGTCACGCTCTTTGCCTTTCCCGAGCAGCTTTGGTTCTTCCCATGGTTCATGGGATTTGCGATCCTGGGTGCGGGTCTCAGCGGTGTGTGCCCCGTGCTCATCTCACTGAAGCTGATAGGGTTCAGATGATCGAACGTGTCCGGCACAGTCCCGCTCATGCGCTGCGAACCGGGCTGGCGGTAAAGATCACGGGCATCGTCTTCTGGGGGCTGGTGCTGGTGGGTCTGACCATGTCGGTGATCGTCCTGCACCGTATGGAAGCCGATCTGCAGGCTCACTACACCCGCAATGCAAATCATTTCGCGGCGGCGCTGCAACGCTATCTGTCTGCCCATCCGGATGCTTCCCGTGCCGACCTGGGGACGGCAATGAAGCCGTTGCTGCAGGAGCTGGATTTTGTCGGGGCGCAGGTGGACGTCAACGGCAAGTCGCAGCGCTTCGGCGAGGTCGGCGGCGACCTGAGCGGGGTAATGGTGGGACTGGGTCACGGGGGCCACGACCTGAATCCGCTATCGATCACCCATCTGACGCTGTACCACCAGAACCTGCACGCGCGCACCGAGCGCCAGCGCAAGCAGTTGCTCGCCACCATGGGCGTTCTCTTTCTGTTGTTCGGCTTCATCCTGCAGTGGGTGCTCCAGAAGCTGCTTACCAGGCCGTTTCTGCGCATGGTGACCACTGCACAGGCATTCTCCAGCGGCAAGACCGCGGAACGCTTCGATGAAGCTCGTGCGGATGAGTTCGGCTTTCTGGGCAAGTTCATCAACCAGGCACTCGACTACGTCCTGCTGCAACAGGAGGAGCTGCGCGAAGCCCTTGGTCGTGTGCGCGAATCCGAGTCCGCTCTGTACCAGGAGAAGGAAAAGGCGGAGGTGACCCTCCATTCCATCGGCGATGCGGTCATCACCACCGATGCGGAAGGCCGTATCGAATACTTCAATCCGGTCGCCGAGACATTGACGGGTTGGTCTCTGCCGAACGCCCGTGGCCGGCTGTTGGAACAGGTCATGGCGCTCTACCACGAAACGACCCGGGAGCCGGTGCTCAATCCTGTACTGCAGTGCCTGAACACCGGTGAGGTGGTCGAGCTGTGCGATCAGACGATACTCGTGCGCGAGGACGGCGAAGAGGTGGCCATCGCCGATTCGGCGGCGCCCATCCGGGATCGTGCAGGGCATGTCATCGGTGCGGTGATGGTGTTCCACGATGTCGGACATGCCCGCAGACTTGCGCGCCAGCTTTCCTATCAGGCTGCCCACGACGCACTCACCGGGCTCTATAATCGGCGCGAGTTCGAGCATCGACTGCAGATGGCTCTGCACAGCGCTCGGGAAGAGCAATGCGAACACGCCGTGTGCTATCTCGATCTGGACCAGTTCAAGATCGTCAACGACACCTGCGGACACATAGCCGGCGACGAGATGCTGCGTCAGCTTGCGGCCATGCTTCAGGTACAGGTACGCGAGTCGGATATTCTGGCACGTCTGGGGGGGGACGAGTTCGGCGTGCTGCTGCACTACTGTGACCTCGCGCAGGCCCGTCGAGTCGCCGAGAATCTGCGCTCCACGGTGCGTGATTTCCGTTTCGTGTGGGGCGATCACAGTTTCGAAATCGGCGTGAGCATCGGACTGGTGGCGGTGTCCGCCGAAAGCCACAGCCTTGCGGAGGTCATGAGTGCGGCCGACGTAGCCTGCTATGCGGCCAAGGATGGAGGACGCAACCGGGTGCACACCTATGAACCCGACGATGGCGAGCTCAAACGGCGCCAGGGTGAAATGCGCTGGGTTTCCCGGCTCCAGAGGGGGCTGGAGCAGAACCGGTTCTGTCTGCATTTTCAGCCCATTGTTCCGCTCGATCCGGAGTCCACCGTCGGGCACTACGAAATCCTGCTGCGCATGCAGGACGAAGAGGGCCACGAGGTGCCGCCGATGGCCTTCATTCCGGCCGCCGAACGGTACAACCTCATGCCGTCCATCGATCGTTGGGTGGTGCGCACCGTACTGGAAACGGCCAGTTCCCAGGGCGCGCTTCCCAGCGGCTCGCTGTGTGCGATGAATCTGTCGGGGCAGTCCCTGTGCGACGACCAGTTCCTTGATTTCGTGATCGGGCAGCTGGAGCGGACTGGTTTTCCCGCCGAGCAGGTGTGTTTCGAGATCACCGAGACGGCCGCCATTGCCAATCTGCACTGGGCCACCCGGTTCATCAATACCCTGCGGGCGATGGGCTGCCGTTTTGCCCTGGACGACTTTGGCAGCGGCTTGAGCTCGTTTGCCTATCTGAAGAATCTGGCGGTGGATTTCCTGAAGATCGACGGCAGCTTCGTGCGGGACATGGGAGACGATCCCATCGACCTCGCCATGGTGGAGGCAATCAATCGGATCGGCCATGTGATGGGGATCCGGACCATCGCCGAGTTCGTGGAAAACGAACGCACGATGCAGACACTGCGTGACATGGGGGTGGATTTCGCCCAGGGGTACTGGATCGCACGCCCCGCCCCGTTGGGCGATCTGATGGCGGCCTATCCACGCCAATCCGGCGGACGCAGCGTCGGCGGCTGACGGGTCGCCGACGGTGGGAGGTGAAGAGGCGCGGTCCCGCGCTGCTCAGCTGTGATACTGCGCCGCGGCCTGCAGGGTGTTCTGCATCAGGATGGCGCGCGTCATCGGGCCGACACCCCCGGGTACGGGTGTGATCCAGGCGGCCCGTTCCGAAGCAGCGGCGAACTCCACGTCGCCGACCAGGCGGCCGTCTTCCAGGCGATTCATGCCCACGTCGATCACCGTCGCGCCCGGCTTCACCCAATCACCCTTGATCAGCCCGGGTTTGCCCACCGCAGCGACCAGGATATCGGCGCGGCCCACATGGGCGGCGAGGTCCTGAGTGAAGCGATGGCATGTTGTGACGGTGCAGCCCGCCAGCAGCAGTTCCAGGGACATGGGACGCCCAACGATGTTGGAGGCCCCGACTACCACTGCCTCGCGTCCATAGAAGGACTCACCCACGGATTTGAGCAGGGTCATTACGCCGAAGGGTGTGCAAGGGCGCAGCAGGGGCAGGCGCAGCGCCAGACGGCCGACATTGTATGGGTTGAAGCCGTCCACGTCCTTGTCGGGGCGGATGCGCTCAATGACCGTTTCCGGATCTATATGGGCCGGTAGTGGCAGCTGTACGAGGATGCCGTCCAGTTCGGCGTCGTCGTTGAGCCGGTCGATCAGCTCGAGCAGTCCATCCTGGGATATATCAGCCGGTAGATCAAAGGCTTTTGACAGGATGCCCACGTCCTCGCAATCCCGGCGCTTGCCCCTGACGTAGACTTGCGAGGCGGGATCGGTGCCCACCAGCACCACGGCGAGGCCGGGGCGGCGCCGGCCGGCGCCGACGCGTTCGTCAACCTGCTGGCGCAAGGAGGCGCGCAGTTGCGCCGCGATGGTCTTGCCATCGATGATCTGGGCGGTCATGGTGTTGAGTGCGTAACTCGCCGTGTGGGAAGCGCCAGATTGTGTCACGGGGCTGGCGCTGCGGACAAGGGCGATGGCGTCCGACCAGCATTTGACGGCTTTGGGTGCTCAGCGTATGATCTCCGGCCTTGCCCCGTTGGTGGCCCAAGGCACGCCAACCGGTGTCGGGCACGGGGTATAGCGCAGTCTGGTAGCGCGCCAGCTTTGGGAGCTGGATGTCGGGGGTTCGAATCCCTCTACCCCGACCAATTCCGGCGGGACTCCGGACGCGTGCAGCGCTGGAAATGGCTCACACCCTGCGCCCGTAGCTCAACCGGATAGAGCATCGGCCTTCTAAGCCGGCGGTTGCAGGTTCAAGTCCTGCCGGGCGCGCCATTTGTCGCGGCTTAGCAGTGACCCGCGGGCGCAAGACGGTTCAATGGTGAGCGTAGCTCAGTTGGTAGAGCCCCGGATTGTGATTCCGGTCGTCGTGGGTTCGAGTCCCATCGCTC
>CAZNBB010000002.1:0-75917 GCA_964571225.1 uncultured Gammaproteobacteria bacterium | reverse complement strand
CCTGACCCGCACCTTCTCGTTCGGCAGCATCCAGGGTCTGTTGAGCGGCTACGTGCGGAATCTGCACATGGTGGACTGGCAGCCGGTGTCCTTCGATGCTGCTTTCGCCACCCCGCCCGACGACAACACCCGCCACCGTATCAGTCAGAAGGCCTTGAACACCCTGTCCAGTATCGGTGGCGGCGGCGTGGGTGGCGCGCTGTCCCGGGGCTTCCTGCGCCTGTTCCAGGATTTCCCCTACGACCGCCTGGGCATCAGCTGCCGGCTGCGCAACGGCGTCTGCGACATGAACGGGGTGGCGCCGGCCAAGCAGGGTGGCTACTACATCGTCAAGGGCCGCTTCCTGCCGCCGCGGGTGGATGTCATCGGTCACGCCCACGAGGTGGACTGGAACACGCTTATCGAACAGCTCAAGGCGGCCACCCGGGGGCAAGGGCCGACCGTGCGTTGACGCGCCGCGCCGGGCATGACGAAGGCCCGGCGACCCGGTCGGCCCACTAGGTCTGAACGGGCCCGGGTATGGGAAACAGCGGCGCAGCCCGTCGCTGGGTTCCGCCCGGGAATGTCTCCGCGCCTTCGGGCGCCGGTGCGGCGCCTGCCGGCAAATCCCGGTAGAATGTCGGGCAGCGTATCCAATGCCACAGCGAGGGTCGGTCCCATGAAGGCATCCCGTGTATCCGCCGCGTTGCTCACCACGCTGCTGCTGGCGGCGTGTGTCACCATCAATGTGTATTTCCCGGCGGCGGCGGCGGAGAAGGCGGCCGACCGCATCATCCGCAACGTCTACGGCCCGGCGGCCGCCGAGAAGCCCAAATCCGAGCCCGCACCGAGTGCGCCCGCAGCCCCTCAGAGCCGCCGGGAAACCGGCCCTGAGCCGATGCTGGTCGCGGTGCTCGACTGGCTGGTTACGCCGGCCCAGGCGGCGGCCAACATCAACATTCAGACCCCGGCCATTCAGAGCCTGCAGGCCTCCATGGCGGCCCGCTTCCCCCAGCTCAAGCCCTACTTCAACAGCGGCGCGCTGGGAATGACCAACAACGGACTGGTGTCCATACGAAATCTCAACGCGGTGCCGCTGCGGGACCGGCGACAGCTCCAGCAGTTGGTGGCGGCGGAGAATCAGGATCGCAACGCCTTGTACAGGGAGATTGCACGGGCCAACGGCCATCCGGAATGGGAGTCCGAAATTCGCGGCATCTTCGCCCGGCGCTGGGTGGCCAACGCCCCTTCCGGCTGGTGGTACCAGGACGGCAGCGGCGGCTGGCGCAGGAAATGAGCACCGTGGACGGGGTGCGCGACGAGCGGACTGTTCCATGAACCTGTTCGTGTTCGACATCGAGACCGTGCCCGACGTGGAGGGAGGGCGGCGCCTGTACGATCTGCAGGACCTGCCCGACAAGGACACGGCCGACGCGATGTTTCATCTGCGCCGGGAGCAGACCGGCGGCTCGGAATTTCTGCGCCATCACCTGCAGCGCATCGTTGCCATTTCCGTGGTGCTGCGCAGTCGGGACATGGTCAAGGTCTGGTCCCTTGGGGATGTGGAGGCGCCGGAAGAGGAATTGATCCAGCGTTTCTTCGACGGCATCGACAAGTTCGCCCCCACCCTGGTGTCCTGGAACGGCAGCGGCTTCGACCTGCCGGTGATCCACTACCGCGCTCTGCTGCATGGCGTGCAGGCGCCGCGCTATTGGGAGACCGGCGACGAGGACCGTGAGTTTCGCTGGAACAATTACCTCAACCGCTTCCACGAACGCCACACCGACCTGATGGACGTGCTGGCCGGTTACCAGGGCCGGGCGGTGGCGCCCCTGGACGAGATCGCGACCCTGCTGGGTTTCCCCGGCAAGATGGGCATGAGCGGCGCGAAGGTATGGGACAACTACCTGGCGGGTGACCTGGCCGGTATCCGTAACTATTGCGAGACCGATGTGCTGAATACCTACCTGGTCTATCTGCGTTTCGAGCTGATGCGCGGACGGTTGAGCCGCGAGCGTTACGGGGCCGAGCTGCGGCTGCTGCGCGAGGCGTTGACCGCCGAAGACAAGCCGCACCTCAACGAATTCCTTACCGCCTGGCCTGCTCAGGCCTGAGCGACAGCTGCGCTGGCGAATCCTCCATGGCCCGACGTCGACGTGTCCCGCTCCCCGCGCCCGTTGAGGCCGATATCGATTCCCTGGCCCACGACGGGCGCGGTGTCGCCCACGTGGACGGCAAGGCCGTGTTCATCGATGGGGCCCTGCCGGGCGAGCGGGTGCGGTTCGAGTATCTGCGCCAGCACCGCAGCTACGACGAAGGCCGCACGGTGGACGTGCTGGCGGCGGCGCCGGAGCGGGTCGAGCCGCGCTGCCCCCATTTCGGTGTGTGCGGGGGGTGTACCCTGCAGCACATGGCCCCGCAGGCGCAGATTCTCGCCAAGCAGGGCACACTGCTGGAAAACCTGGCCCGCATCGGTGATGTCCGACCGCAGAACGTGCTGGAACCCTTGACCGGTCCCCATTGGGGCTATCGCCACAAGGCCCGTTTGGGGGCCAAGTTCGTGGTCAAGAAAGGCCGTATGCTGGTGGGCTTCCGGGAGCGTCATGCGCCCTATGTGGCTGAGCTCACCCGTTGCGAGGTTCTGCACCCGTCGGTGGGCGAGCGCATCGTGGCCTTGACGGAGTTGCTGGCTGGCCTTTCGGTGCGCATGCGTGTGCCCCAGGTGGAAGTGGCCGTGGGTGACCACATCACCGCCCTGGTGTTCCGGCATCTGGATCCCCTGACCGACGCGGACCGGGCAGCGCTGGAGTCTTTCGGGCGCAACCACGATGTCGCCGTTTTCCTGCAGCCCGGCGGGCCGGACAGCGTGGAACTGCTGTATCCCCGGACGGCGGACCTGACCTATGGGCTGCCCGCACACCATGTCACGTTGGCCTTCGAGCCCACCGATTTCATTCAGATCAATCCGGCCATCAATCGCCAGATGGTGGATCGGGTGCTGGAGCTGCTGGCGCTGCGGCCGGAGCATCAGGTCCTGGACCTGTTCTGCGGCTTGGGCAACTTCACCCTGCCCATGGCCCGCCGGGCGGCCGAGGTGGTCGGGGTGGAAGGGGAAGCGGGTCTGGTGCGGCGCGCCGAGCAGAACGCGGCGCGCAACGGCATCTCCAATACCCGTTTCTACTGCGCGGATCTGAACGAGGATCTGGTGGACAGTCCGTGGCTGCAGCGGCGTTACGACCGTATCCTGCTGGACCCGCCCCGCAGCGGCGCGGCGGCCATGGTGGCCCGGCTGGCCGCCTTGGGCGCGCCGCGTATCGTGTACGTGTCCTGTCACCCGGGCTCTCTGGCCCGGGACGCCGGTCAACTGGTCCATGAGCTCGGCTACCGTCTGGTCAGCGCGGGCGTGATGGATATGTTCCCACACACCGCCCATGTGGAGTCCCTAGCCCTGTTCGAACGTCCCGCCTGAAGTCGTCGTGAAGCCAATCGGCGGGGCGGACTCTGCCGGGACCGGCAGCGGCTGCGCCCGGCGTGCAGTGCACGGTCGGCGCGGTCCTGCGCGCAATGATCGGGACCGTGTCAGGGCCGCGTCGCGTCACGCCAGGCCGGGCCCGCGCGATGACCGCGGTGGTCGCGGACATGCGGCGGTTTCCCCGGCTGGCACGCTCTACTGGCGGTACCAGCGGGTCTGCAGGGCCTGAAACACCCGGTCCGGGTACCAGGTCTTGCCGACACTGCCGTTGTATCTGGCCAGCGCCTTCTGGTAGTCGCCGTGGGCCTGCTGGAGGTAGTAGTGCAGGATGGTGCAGCCTATGCGCAGGTTGGTGTGCATATGAAACAGGTTGCCGTTGGGCTCGCCCACCACCTTCAGCCAGAACGGCATGATCTGCATCAGGCCCTGGGCCCCCGCCGAGGAAATGGCAAAGCGCTGGAACTTGCTTTCCACCTGGATCACCGCCAGCACCAGGTTGGGGGGCAGGTGACTGCGGGTGGCCTCCTCGTGGACGGCCTTGAGGATGGCGATACGTCGCCGGGGATCGGGCACCAGAGGCGCCAGCCGATGGGACATGTCCATCAGCCATACCTCGGCGTCGAAACGGTCCTTGAAGCTGGTGCTGCTGTGGATGGCCTTGATCAGCAGAGCCCGCAGCTGGGGTGTGGGAGGTTCGGTGGTGGCGGCCCGGACGCCCGCCGTCGCCAGCATCAGCAGCCCGCCGGCCAGGGCGCCGGCCAGGCGGAGCCACCCCCGGCCCGGTCGCGGCCGGGCGCCTGGAACCTGCCCGACTGAGCTGCGGGTGACTGGGAGAGGGGCGTTTCGCGGGCGAATTTTCGATCGTTCGAGGCGCATAGGGAGAGACGGCATGGACCGAAAATGTGCACCGAAAGGACGCCGCCGCAGTAGCGACAGGGTGGCGCGGAGGGGTTTCCAGGCGCCCTGTCCACGGTTGACCACCCTGGCGGTGGCGTCATGACGAGGCCCCATGCCCCGCCGCCCGGGCAGCACTGCGATGCTCTGCCCCGTGCAGGTTAGTCGGCGGCTGCGACCCTTTCCTTGAGGTATGCCGCGATCTCGGCCAGTCCGACGGTCTGGGATTCCCCCTCGTGGCGGGCCTTGAACTCCACCCGGTCCTGGTCCAGGTTCTTCTCGCCCACCACCACCCGGTACGGAATGCCGATCAGCTCCATGTCGGCGAACATGACTCCGGGACGCACGTCCCGGTCGTCGAACAGAACGTCCAGACCGGCGTCCTGCAACTGGCCGTACAGGGCCTCGGCGGCCTCGCGCACCCGCTGGGACTTCTTGGCGTTCATCGGCAGCAGGGCCACCTGGAAGGGCGCGATGGGCGCCGGCCAACGGATGCCGTTGTCGTCATGGTTCTGCTCGATGGCGGCGGCCACCACCCGGGACACGCCGATCCCGTAGCAGCCCATGGCCATGGTCACCTCCCGCCCCTGTTCGTCCAGCACCGTGGCGCCCATGGCCCGGCTGTATTTCTCCCCGAGCTGGAAGATATGGCCCACCTCGATACCCCGGGCGATGGCGAGCGCACCGTGACCGTCCGGGCTCGGATCGCCGGCCACTACGTTGCGGATGTCCACCACGGTCGGTTCGGGCAGGTCCCGGCCCCAGTTCACGCCGGTCAGATGCTTGCCGTCCTCGTTGGCGCCGCATACGAAGTCGGCCAGATGGGCGGCGGCCCGGTCGGCGTACACGGGGATGGTGAGGCCCACCGGCCCCAGGGACCCCGGCGAGCAGCCCACCGCTGCGCGGATCTGTGCCTCGGTGGCGAAGGTCAGCGGGGCGGCCACTGCATCCAGCTTTTCAGCTTTCACCGCGTTGAGCTCGTGATCGCCGCGCAGCACCAGGGCCACCACGCCGTTGTCGCTCCCCTGCAGCATCAGGGTCTTCACGCATTGGTGCGCCTCCAGCTTGAGGAAAGCGCTGAGCTGCTCGATGGTGTGCTGGCCGGGGGTGTCCACGGTTTCCATCACCGTGTAGGGGCTCGGGCGCTCGCCGGCCGGCGCCAGCGCCTCGGCCAGTTCCACATTGGCGGCGTAGTCGCCGGCATCGGAAAACGCGATGGCGTCCTCCCCGGATTCGGCCAGCACATGGAATTCATGGGAGGCATGGCCGCCGATGGAACCGGTGTCCGCCAGCACCGCCCGGAACTCCAGCCCCAGCCGTCTGAAGATGCGGCTGTAGGTGTCGTACATGACCTCATAGGTCGCCTGCAGGGATTCGGCGTCGGCATGAAACGAATAGGCGTCCTTCATGAGAAACTCTCGGGCGCGCATGATCCCGAAGCGGGGCCGGATTTCGTCGCGGAACTTGGTCTGAATCTGGTAGAAGTTCAGCGGCAGCTGCTTGTAGCTGCGGATCTCCCGGCGCACCAGGTCGGTGATCACTTCCTCATGGGTGGGGCCGAAGCAGAACTCGCGCTCATGGCGGTCCCGCAGGCGCAGCAGTTCGGGGCCGTACTGCTCCCAGCGTCCGGATTCCTGCCACAGCTCGGCGGGCTGCACCGCCGGCATCAGCAGTTCCAGGCCTCCGGCGCGGTTCATCTCCTCGCGCACGATGGCTTCGGCCTTGCGCAGCACGCGCAGCCCCAGGGGCAGCCAACTGTAGACCCCCGCCGCCAGCTTGCGGATCATACCGGCGCGCAGCATCAGCTGGTGGCTGACGATTTCCGCGTCGGCGGGGGTTTCCTTGACGGTGGACAGAGGGAACTGGGATACGCGCATGTTGTGGGGCCTGTCGCTGCTCGATGACGGTAAGAATGGAATTCTAGCGGGCGGGGGCTGTCGCGGTACAGGGGCTGTGTGGGCGTGGTCTTGCTCTCACACGTCGGATTGACCTTTAACGGGGTGGTTTCGTCTTATACTAGCGCACCGGGTGAAGGAGCCCTGGAGCAAATGGTGCCGGGGACAAAACCGAAGGAGTGCACGTGAGGCGTTCACTGGCGGTAGCGGTGTTGATCTGGCTGACGGCCGTCCAGGTGGCGGTGGCTGCGATGCTTCCCGGCACCGGCGAGACCGAATTCGATCCGCTGGTCTCAGGTTCCCTGCAGGGCAGAATGGTGGCGCTCAAGACCGCCTCCGGTGCGGCCTTCAAGGCCTACGTCAGCGGCTCGAGCAGCGCCAATCGTGGGATTGTGCTGATTCACGACTGGCGGGGCCTGACTCGCGGCGTGAAGTCCTGGGCCGACCGTTTCGCCGGTCAGGGCTACCGGGCCGTGGCGGTGGATCTGTACGGGGGCCGTGTGACGGACGATCCGGATCAGGCGCGCCGGTGGATACGGGCCCTCGACACCAAGGCCGTCGATGCCAAGATCAAGGCCGCCGTGCAGGCTGCGCAGGCACCGGGGCGCCCGCTGGTGATCATGGGATGGGGGCTTGGCGGCCGCGAGGCGCTGCGTGCCGCCGTGCGCATGCCCGACGCCATATCGGTGGTGGTGGACTACTACGGGGTTCCCCTGCACGACGCCTCGAAACTGTCGGCCCTGCAGGGACCTGTGCTGGGCATCTTCGCGTCCCGGGACACCCGCGTCACGCCGGACCAGGTGGCCGCCTTCTGGAAAGCCATGCGGCAGGCCGATCAGCCGCTGGAAATTCACGTCTACAATGCCGACCATGGCTTCGCTTCGCCTTCCAGCGACGGCTATGACGGGGTGGCGGCACAGGCCGCCTGGCAGGCGACCGTCTCCTTCCTGGAGCGTTCCCTGCAGTGAGGCGATCGGCGTTCGAGGAAAAGGACGCCGACAGGGGCCCTGCGAATCCCGCTGACAGGCTTTAGAAGGTGCCGCCGTTCCAGCCCCACATCCTGCGAGGGGCATCCACGAACTCGATGTAGACTCGCTCGGCCTCCACACCCAGTTCGTCCCGGACCAGCCGGCAGAGGGCGTCCGAGAATCGAGCGGTTTCCGACTCCGGCAGCCCGATGCTTTTCAGTTCCATGTTCGCAAGCGGCGCGTCTGAGCCGGCAAACAGCATGTGACAGTCCGGCTCCAGCGCGACCATCACGTAGCGTTCCGGTTTGCCGAGCAACTCGGATACCAATGCCGAAGCCCGAGCGGCGAGGGATTGGCGCCGTTCAGGGGCGATGGACTGGTTGGTCTGGATTCTCAGCAGCGGCATGGCGTCACTCTCCTTTGGCGGGCCCGCAGCTCTTGGCGATCTGGTCCCGCGCTTCCTTGATGCGGCTCTCGGTCTGTTCGGAGGACAGGTAGCTCACCGAGCCGTCGGGCATGCGGTAGCGCTTTCGCCCGCCGCTGGTGAGCGCCTGCAGGTTCGCGCGGGCGGCCCGGCAGTTGCGCTCGCGCAGGGCCTTCTTCTGCGCCGCCTCCTGCTTCTGCTTTTCGGCCTTGCTGCGCGCGTCCTGCTGCTTTTGCATGGCATCGACGCGGGATTTGAGCTCGGATCTGACCGTATCCGGATTCTCCGCCGGCGGCGGCGCCGGCGGCACCTCCTGGGCTTTCGCCCCGGTGGGGGGCTGCTGGGAGTAGTGGACGCCGCCCTGGCTGTCGGTCCACTTATAGATAGCCCCGTGAGCGGTAGTCGCGGCGCCCAGCAACAGGGCCAGCAACAGGCCGGTGGATCGTGTCATCGCGATTGCCTCAACTGTTGTGCGGCTGTGCCCGGGAGCGCAACCGGTCATTGCAGCTTGGTCTTTACCATGCTCGAAAGAGGGAAAACAGTGTCCCCGTCACACATTATGGCGACCCTGCGGCGCGCTTTGCTAGGATAACCGTTCCCCCGTCTGCCATTGTCCTCATGCAAGCCGACCTGAAAGAGCTCGAATTCGAAGCCATCCGGCGCCTGCTGGAACGGTTGTCCGAAACGCCTTACGGCGCCGACGCCGCCCGCAACCTCGATCCGGCGCCGGACCTCGGCGTGGCCCGCCGTATGCAGGCTTCGGTGACCACCGCCAGGGAGGCGCTGGACGGCGGGCGGGCGCCCCGTCTCGGCCAGCTTCCCGACGTGCGTGCCGCCCTTCGTCAGGCCTCCTCGCCGGGTGCGGCCCTCAGCGGCACGGCTCTTTTCAACGTGCGCCAGATCCTGGGGGCCGCGGCGGACATGGCCGCCGCGCTGGCCGATTACCCGGCGCTGTTTCCGGGCGACGCCGCGATCCTGCGTGCGCCGCCCCAGCTCATCGAGCTGCTGGATCGCAGCATCGAAGGCGGAGGGCATCTGAGGGTCGACGCCAGCGCGGAGCTCGAAGCGCTTCATGCCCAATCCAGCGCCTTGCGCAAGGATGCCGAGGCGGTGGTGCTCGAGCGTATGCAGCGTGCCGATATCAAGGAGCACCTCAAGGATCCCGACAAAGTCGTCTGGCACAACGACCGGGCGGTGGTGGTGATCCATGAACGGCTGGCCGACAAGGTCCGCGGCGTGCGCCGCGGCAGCGCCATGGGCGGCCGTGATGCGGTGGTGGAGCCCATGGAGGCCGTGCAGGCCAACAATCGCCTGGAGACCGTCACCGGCAAGCTCAATGCCGAGCAGCAGCGTGTGCTGCGCAACATCACCACCGAGCTGCGGGCTCACCACGGCGCCCTGGAGGAACTGATTGCGGCGCTGACCTGGATCGATCTGGCACTGGCGGCCGGGCGGCTCAGCGCCACCATGAATGCCCATGCCCCCAAGCTGGTGGAAGAGCGGTTGGTGGAGCTCAACGAGGCCTATCATCCGTTGCTGCTCCTGCAGTTCGCCGACGGCACCCTGGAGCGGCCGGTGCCCCTGTCGATCCGGCTGGACCCTTCGCAGCGGTTGATGCTGATATCCGGCCCCAACACCGGCGGCAAGACGGTGGCGCTGAAGACGGTGGGACTGCTGGTCGCCATGGCCCACTGCGGGCTGCACATTCCCGCCGAAGGCGACTGCGTGGTGGGGCACTACCGGCGGGTCATGGTTGACGTGGGGGACCGGCAAAGCCTGTTCCATCATCTGTCCACGTTCGCCGGCCATGTGGAAGTGCTCAAACGCATCCTGCAGGAAGCCGACGCCAGCACCCTGGTGCTGCTCGATGAACTGGGCACCGGTACCGATCCGGAAGAAGGGGCGGCGCTGGCCATGGCCGTGCTGGACGAGTTGTCCGAGCGCGAGGTGCAGGGCATCGTCAACACCCACCTCTCTCCGCTCAAGGAGTACGCGGCCAACCGGCCACACCTGCTGAACGCCTCCATGCGCTTCGATCATGATCGGCTGCGGCCCACGTATCTGCTGCAGGTGGGGGTGCCGGGCCAATCCCTCGGTCTGGTGGTCGCCGAGCAGAACGGTATCGAGCGTGCCCTGATTGAGCGAGCCCGGCAGCACCTGGAGCACATCACTCGCGGGCGCTCCGGTTCCTAGCACGGCCCAGCTACCTGGGCACTGCCGGTGCCGGACCGCAGCCGGGGGGGCGGGGCCAGTCCTGTGGTCGGGCCCCGTTTTTCGCCGCAACGCCTCTCCAAGGCCCGCCGCCCGTGGATTCTCTTGACCATCGGTGGCAATATAAGTAGTTTCCAATATCGCGCCAGTGCGGCGCCATCGCCCGGTCGTCGGGCGTTTTTTGTTGACGTTCGTGTGGTTGTGGGCAAACGGCGCGGCCTGCGGTCCGTCACCGGAAACCCGCGAGCCGCGCACTGACAGTCGTGGATCTGCAGGAGACCAGCGTGGAACTGACCGGTGCCGAAATCTTCGTCCGCTGCCTGAAGGAGGAGGGCGTCGAGTATATTTTCGGGTATCCGGGCGGCGCGGTACTGCATATCTACGATGCGTTGTACCGCCAGGACGACGTCAAACACATCCTGGTCCGGCACGAACAGGCCGCCACCCATGCGGCCGACGGCTACGCCCGCGCCACCGGGCGTCCCGGGGTGGTGATCGTCACCTCCGGCCCCGGAGCCACCAATGCCGTCACCGGCATCGCCACCGCCTACATGGATTCCATTCCCATGGTGGTGTTCACCGGTCAGGTCAACACCAACCTGATCGGCAACGACGCCTTCCAGGAAGTGGACAACATCGGCATCACCCGGCCGTGCGTGAAGCACAACTTCCTGGTCAAGGACGTGCGGGATCTGGCCACTACCATCAAGAAGGCGTTCTACGTGGCCACCACCGGCCGCCCGGGTCCCGTGGTGGTGGACATTCCCAAGGACATCAGCGCCAACCGCACAGAATTCGACTATCCCGAGCGCATCTCCATGCGCTCCTACAACCCGACCGTCAAAGGCCACCCCGGACAGATCCGCAAGGCCGTGGACCTGATGCTGACGGCCAAGCGTCCCATGGTGTACACGGGCGGCGGCGTGATCCTGGGCGAAGCGTCCGCGGCGCTCACGCGCCTGGTGCGCCAGCTGAACTTCCCGATCACCAATACCCTCATGGGGCTGGGCGCCTATCCTGCCACCGACCGCCAGTTCGTGGGCATGCTGGGCATGCACGGCACCTACGAAGCCAACATGGCCATGCACAACTGCGATGTGTTGATTGCCATCGGCGCACGGTTCGACGACCGGGTGACGGGCAACGTGGCCAAGTTCTGTCCCACCGCCAAGATCGTGCACGTGGACATCGATCCGGCCAGCATATCCAAGAACGTGAAAGTGGACGTGCCCATCGTGGGATCGGTGGAGCCTGTGCTGGCCGCCATGACCAAGCTCATCGAGGATGGCGGGCGCAAGCCGGATCAGGAGGCGCTCGCCGAATGGTGGAAGCAGATCGATGAATGGCGATCCATGGACTGCCTCAAGTACGACCGCGAAAGCGAGATCGTCAAACCGCAGTTTGTGCTGGAAAGCCTCTACCAGATCACGGAGGGCAAAGCCTTCGTCACCTCCGACGTGGGCCAGCACCAGATGTGGGCCGCCCAGTTCTACAAATTCGACGAGCCCCGGCGCTGGATCAACTCAGGCGGGCTGGGCACGATGGGTTTCGGTTTTCCCGCCGCCATGGGCGTGCAGTTCGCGCACCCCGACGAGACGGTGGTGTGCGTGACCGGCGAGGGCAGCATCCAGATGTGTATTCAGGAGCTGTCTACCTGCCGGCAGTACGGCCTGCCCATAAAGATCGTCAATCTGAACAACCGGTACCTGGGCATGGTGCGCCAGTGGCAGGAGTTCTTCTACCAGGGCCGGTATGCCATGTCGTACATGGAGTCCCTGCCGGACTTCGTGAAGCTGGCCGAGAGCTACGGACATGCCGGTATGCGCATCGACAAACCGGCCGACGTGGAACCGGCGCTGCGCGAGGCAATGAAGATCAAGGACCGGGTGGTGTTCCTGGATTTCATCACCGATCAGACGGAGAACGTCTATCCGATGATTCCGGCCGGGGCCGGCCAGAACGAAATGATACTGGTGTAGGTCGGCGGCTAGGTGCGGGCCCACCGGGGCCTGCGGGCGGAGGCGCCGAGTTGCGCCCTGATTTGGGCTCGTTTAGCGGATTTCTCAGATGCGGCATATCATTTCGATCCTGATGGAGAACGAGGCGGGCGCCCTGTCGCGGGTGGCCGGGTTGTTCTCCGCGCGCGGCTATAACATCGAGTCCCTGACGGTGGCGCCGACCGAAGATCCATCCCTGTCGCGTATGACACTGGTCACCAGCGGGACGGACGAAATCATCGAGCAGATCATCAAACAGCTCAACAAGCTGATCGACGTGGTGCGCCTGATGGACATGACGGAAGGCGAGCACATCGAGCGGGAAATGCTGCTGGTCAAGCTGCGAGCCATAGGCGGCGCCCGCGAGGAGCTCAAGCGTCTGAGCGATATATTCCGCGGACGCGTCATCGACGTTACCGACACCTCCTATACCATCGAGCTGACCGGTACCGGCGACAAGCTGGATGCCTTCCTGCAGGCGGTGGATCGTTCCCTCATCCTGGAGGTGGTCCGATCGGGGGTTTCGGGGATCGCCCGCGGGGAAAAGGCCCTGCGGCTCTGAGCCGACGGGGGCAGGCGCTGCCGGCTGCAGTGCGGGCGGGCGGTTTTCCGAAACCCGCGCACCCTGGGGCAGACCCTTACAGTATCGCCAATACCGCAACTGGAGAGCACGGCATTGACTATGAACATCTATTACGACAAAGACGCGGACCTGTCCGTCATCAAGAAGCGCAAGGTCACCATCATCGGCTACGGCTCCCAGGGCCATGCCCACGCCAACAACCTGAAGGATTCGGGGGTGAGCGTCACCGTCGGCCTGCGTCCGGGATCGGGTTCTGAAGCCAAGGCCAAGAAGGCCAAGCTGAAGGTCAAGTCCATCGAAGATGCGGTCAAGGGCGCCGATGTGGTCATGATACTGGCCCCCGACGAGCACCAGCCCAGCCTCTACAAGGAGCAGATCGAGCCCAATATCAAGAAGGGGGCGGCACTGGCCTTCGCACACGGCTTCAACATCCATTTCGGACAGATCGAGCCCCGCGCCGATCTGGACGTGATCATGGTCGCTCCCAAGGGCCCCGGTCATCTGGTGCGCTCGACCTACACCCAGGGCGGCGGTGTGCCCAGCCTGATCGCCGTGTTCCAGGACGCCTCCGGCAAGGCCAAGGACATCGCCCTGGCCTACGCCAGTGCCAACGGCGGCGGCCGTGCCGGCGTCATCGAGACCAGCTTCCGCGAGGAAACGGAAACCGATCTGTTCGGTGAGCAGGTGGTGCTGTGCGGTGGCACGACCGCCCTGGTGCAGGCCGGCTTCGAGACTCTGGTGGAAGCGGGCTACGCGCCCGAGATGGCCTATTTCGAGTGCCTGCACGAGCTCAAGCTGATCGTCGACCTGATGTACGAGGGCGGCATCGCCAACATGCGCTACTCGATCTCCAACACCGCCGAATACGGCGACCTTACCCGCGGCCCCCGGATCATCGACGGCGGCACCAAGGACGAGATGCGGCGCATTCTCAAGGAAATCCAGAACGGTGAGTTCGCCCGCGAGTTCATCCTGGAGAACCAGGCCGGCGCCGCCACCCTCAAGGCCAAGCGCCGGTTGGGCAGCGAGCATCTCATCGAAGAAGTCGGCGGACGGCTGCGCGACATGATGCCGTGGATCAAGGCCAGCCGGATCGTGGACAAGAGCAAGAACTGAGCCCTGGGCCGGTGGCCGCTTCCGAGCGAAGCGGCCACCGGCCGACGGGTCAGCCCACAGCAGTTCCCCGCGGTAGCGACGGCAAGCGATCATGTCCGATCCGGAAACGGAAAGCCCAGAGCCCAGACGCCGCAAAGGCATCTACCTGCTTCCCAACCTGCTCACCACGGCAGGGCTGTTCGCGGGCTTCTACGCCATCGTCGCGGCCATGAGCGACCATTTCGGTCCGGCCGCCATTGCCATTTTCGTGGCCATGCTCATGGACGGCCTGGACGGCCGCGTTGCCCGCCTGACCAATACCCAGAGCGATTTCGGGGTCCAGTACGACAGTCTGTCCGATCTGGTGTGCTTCGGTCTGGCTCCGTCGTTGGTCATCTACGAATGGGCCCTGCGGGACATGTCGGGATTCGGTTGGGCCTGGGCCAAGCTGGGCTGGCTCGCCGCTTTCATCTACGCCGCCGGCGCTGCCCTGCGCCTGGCGCGCTTCAATACTCAGGTCGGTACCGCCGACAAACGCTACTTCCAGGGATTGCCCAGCCCGTCGGCGGCCGCCGTGCTGGCCGGTCTGGTGTGGGTGGGTTCCGACATGAAGATTCCGGGTGCGGAGATGATCGCTCCGGGCTTTGTGCTGACCGTGCTGATGGGCCTGCTGATGGTGAGCAATATCCGTTACTACAGCTTCAAGGAAATCGACTTCCGCGATCGCGTGCCCTTCGTGGCAGTGCTGCTGGTAGTGCTGGTGTTCGTGCTGACTTCCGTGGATCCGCCCAAGGTGCTGTTTTCGGTCTTTCTGATCTATGCCCTCTCCGGGCCTGTTCTAACCCTTTCGGGATTGCGCAAACGCCGCAGGGAGCGGGCCAACCGCAGCGGCGGCGGGCCGGGTTAGAGCGGGGCTTTCGTTTCCGGCTTCTTCCCTACCTATCGTCGCGCCGACCACTAGGCTTCCGGCGGCTGTATCTTCGGCCATGTTGACCAGTCGGACCGGTTCTCGGCCACGTGGAACAGCGCGGCGACCACATGGCGATCGTAGCGGCTGTGACTGTCGGCCAACAGCCGGTCCAGGGCTGCGTCCACCGACACGGCGTCGCGATAGGCGCGCGGGCTGACCATGGCGACGAAGGCGTTGGCCACGGCCAGTATCTTCGCGGTCAGCAGCATCTCGTCCCCAATCAGTCCCTTCGGATAGCCGCTGCCATCGCAGTGCTCCTGCTTCTGGGCGATGGTTTCCAGTACCGGTCCGTCGAAGTCGATTCCGGAGAGCATGTCCAGTGTGTACTGGACATGCTTCTTGAGGACCTCCTGGTCGGCCTCGGTGAGAGCGCCGGTCTTGGTGAGTATTTCCTTGGGAACGAAGATCTTTCCAAGATTCGCCAGCTGCGCTGCCAGTTCCAGGGTCTCAAGCTCCGTCTGGCTCAGCAGCATGGACCGTCCCACCGCCAGCGCCACCTCCGCCATGCGCGCCGAGTGATTGGCGGAATAGGGATCGTGCATGTCCACGACCCGTACCAGGGTGATGATCAACTGGCGCAGCAGCGCCGAGCGTTTGATCTGCGCCTGCTGAAGATCCGTGATGTCGTGCAGCACGGTCAGTACGGTACGCTCCAGGCCGTTCACGTGTGCCAGTGGAATGAAAGCGCAGTGGAACACCCGGCTGCCGTCGCCCAGATCCAACGAGCGGGTAACCACCACCGGATGATTGTCCTGCAGCGCCTGGTCCGCAAAATCGGACAGTCTCTTCGCTGTCTCTGGCCCCAGCACGCTGGTGAGGGATTTGCCGGCGAAGTCCCCGCCGGCCAATCCGGTGACCTGTGCCAGGGAGCCGTTGGCGAATATGAAATGCTGCTGCGGGTCCGCGAGATAGATGTGGTCGGTGACGTTGTCGGTGATCGCATGCAGCAGCGCGGTGCGTACTTCCAACTCGCGGGACGTCGTACGCAGGTGTTCCGCCATGGTCAGAGCGCGCACACTGGTGCCGTGACGCCAGGCCGCCACCAGGCTGGCGGCGACCAGAAAGATGGTCAGCAGCAGGGCGGTCAGCAGAAAGCGCCGGTGATCGTTCGATTCCTTCAGAGCGGGCGCGGCGCCGGCTTCCTGGACCAGCACCCACGGGGCCGCGCTCAGCTGGCGGCTGGTCATCAGTACGTCCGTACCCTGATAGTTGTGCAGTCGCGCGAACGCGCCCGGGTGCTGGAGCGCAAACGCCGCCGCCAGGTCCGGGTTATTCAGGGCGAGCCGCCGCGACGTGGGACGGCTGCTGTCCTCCAGCGGACTCAGATAGACCACCGAATTGCCCTCGCGGCGCACCAGCAGAGTCTGGTCCTGGTCCGTGAGCAGGTTGTGACTGCGGATCAGCGGATAGAGGCTGCTTTGTACGTTCTTCACCCCGAGGATCACAGCGATCGCATGGGCGGTGCGGCCCTGTTGTGCTCCCTGTACGGCGTAGACCGGGACGACGAAGCCCATGACCGGGGTTCCGGCCGCGTTCAGATGAATGTCGCGAACTGTTCGCTGCCCGGTCTCCACGGCCCGCCGGGCGGCGGCCCGGTAGCCCTTGTCCAGCGCGGGCATGCCGGGTGTGGCCACCAGCAGCTTGCCGCCCGGATCGAGCAGGGCCAGTCCGGCGTCGCTGTGACCGGGTACGTTGGCCCGGATGACGGTACTGAGCGGGCTTGGGTCGATGAAGCCCCTGCGCTGGGCGGTGGCGATGATCAGGCTGCGCAGGTAGCTGAGCTGGGCGGGCTCGACGTTGTCGCTCTGCAGCTTGGGTTGCAACTCCAACTGGGTGGCGTACATCTGCAGGGAGGCGTTGTCCGCCAGTTCCTGCAGTGCGTCGAACTGTGTAGTCACCCAGCGGTCGACGGCGTCAGCGCGGCTGTCGGCGATCAGGCCGAGACGGATCTGCCAGTCATGCAGGTCCCGTTGCTGTTCCAGTGAGACGTACCAGAGTACGGCGGCCACGCCGGCGGCGACCAGCAGCAGCAGGATTGCGCCGCCCGCCACAGCGGGGTTGCGAAGGCCGCGACTCATGAATGATGCCGGCTGCGGGAACCTGCAGCGGACATGGCGAAGGCGTTGATATCGGGCATAGAGCGGACCTCGTCAGGAGGGTGGCGGCGTATACAGCCACCAGTGGTTCTCGTTGATCGCATACACCGGTACGTAATGCACGATCTGCGTGTCCGTCACGACCTGCTGCGTCTGGTTGTCCAGGATGTACGTCTTGCCATGCAGATAGACGGCGAGCACCGCATGGGCTACGCGCAGATTGGTGTCCTGAAGCACCACCAGACGCACCGAACTGGGAGGAAAACCCAGCCATCGCAGGGAGAACAGCTTGGTGATGGCGTAGTCCTCGCAGTCGCCGCCATTGTAGAGAAATTCCTTGGCGTCCGCCCAGTAGTCCGGAACGCCGTAGTTGTCGATGTCCAGCACATACCTGACGTTGTTCGCGAAGGTGTTGACCCGCCGGATCTGTTCCAGTTTGGGAAGCTTGCGGATCGAGCGCAGAAAAGCGTACCAGTGCCGCAAATGACAGGTGTTGAGGCGTCGTTCGCTGCAGTCGCCTTCCGGCACGTCATCGCGGATATGACGTTCCAGAACCCTGACCCATTGATGGAAGACCCGTACGCCGGTTTCTTCGGTTCCCCGGTAGCCGAACAGGGTGTCGGGTTGGGCGGAAGCGCGGGCGGTACCGGTCAGGGGGACCAGACAACCGATCAACAGCGACAGCAGCAGAAGGAGTCGACGTGTCATCGAGCCTCTGGGTTCGTTCTCCACCGCAGGCATCGTAATGTCATGTCCTGCGGCCGGTTTTGGCCGGAGTCTATCAGCTCGCAGATAGACCGCCAACCGTGGGTCCGGTTCGGCACAGGCCGATTGTGGAGAATGCCGGCAACCTCTATCATGTACGCCACGTGGCCCCGAGAAGGCTCAAGACAAAGAAAAATCGGCGCGCTGACGCCGGGACGGATAGCACAAATGTCACCAATAAGAAAAATTCTGGCTGTGCGCAGCCGCGTGATCCCTGCGTTCGTGGCCTTGCTGATCGGGCTGGCATCCTGGCAGGCGGCAGCCGCCGAGCCGACAGACGCCAGCCAGGATCCCAATCAGATCCTGTTCGAGAAAGGCATGAAGGCATTGCGCAGCGACCAGCTGTTTTCCGCCATCGAGGCGTTCCAGCAGATCCTGAGCAATGCCCCCGACCTGCATCGGGCACGTCTGGAACTGGCCGTCGCCTATTACCGTGCACTCGATTACGACAAGGCACGCAAGGCGGCCGAAAGGGTGCTCAAGGATCCCCATGTGCCGCCCAATGTGCGGGTGAGCATTCTGGCGTTCCTGGCCCAGGTCAACGAGGACCAGAAGAAGCTGGACGTACCCAGCCGGTTCACGCCGTTCGTTTCGGTCGGCACCATGTACGACTCCAATGTGAACATCGGTCCCATCAGCGACATTGTGCCCTATCAGGGCCAGCTTCTGACGGTGCTGCCCAGTTCGCTGCCCAAGAGCGACACCGCAGTGGTGCTCTCCGCCGGCGTTGTGCATCGCTATCAACCCGGCAAGCGCTTTCGCGCCGGGCAGCAGGTGGGACAGTTCCTCTGGCAGAGTGAACTGGACGCCTATCAGCGTTCCTACTTCCAGCAACACGCCTTCGATCTCAGCGTACTGAGCGCCAGTACCGGGCCGGCGTGGGTGGTGCTGCGTCACTGGCGTGCCGCGCTGCCGGTTCAACTCGACTATGTATGGCTCGGGGGGCATGGCCTGGCGTTGTTCAGCTCCCTCAATCCGCGCGTCACCTGGCAGTTCAAGGATGCGGAGGTGTCCTTGGACGGTACCCTGTCCAAGCGCAGCTACCGGGACGACAGACCCACCATTCAGGGGGGCAACGGCGGGCGCGACGGGCTGTATCGACGCGCGGGCGTCTCCTACGCCCATTATTTCAACGAGCGTAAGGTGGCGATCCAGGGCGGCGTGGACTGGTACGACTTCTCGGCCGACGACAATCAGTTCGGCTACACCGGTCCGGGCGGTTACCTGGCCGCGTTCGTGCATGCCTGGAGCGGCGGTACGATCTATGGCCGTCTGTACTACAACGATCTCAAATACGACGGCGTCGACACCCTGGGTGTGGTGCGCGACGAGCAGGAACGCGAGGCGACCATCGGATTCAAGCATCGATTCACCACCGGGCGACTGGAGAAGTGGTCCATCAACGGTGTCTTCCGTTACACGGACAATCGCTCCAATGATGCGGTGTATCGCTACCGACGGCACCAGGTAAGCCTGAGCCTGTCACGGAATTTCTAATCCAAGCAAAGGGATGGGACGGCGCTCGTCGGAATTATTTACATCGATATCCGGCGCAACATTGCATGCGATCACGAGCAAGCTAAGTATTTTCCGGACTTTTCAGTCTGTTGCTCCATTCCTGCTCCGGCAGGCGAGTCGAATTAATTTACAATGCCGAAGGCGGTGCGTTTGTTTATATAGCTAACTGGCTGTATTTATTACCCATAAAAGCTGTGGCACAGCGATTGCTTAAGCAGTCGAAAGCCTGCCGGCGTAGGTGGCCGGCGATCCCTCGGAGGAGACAAACATGACCCGTTCCAGGAGCGTGCTGGCAGCCGGCATCGCCTTTGCTCTGGCTGCCGGCCCGGTGGCCGCCAACACCACGCACAAGGCCCACGATGACGATTCCGTCTACTCCTGGGGGCCTTGGGCGGTGCTGGCTCCCGCCGCAGGCGGTCACCCGGTGGCGCTGCTGAACCTTTCCACACAGAACACGCCGCGCAACAGCGAGAACACGCCCCAGGTCCAGAAGCCGACCATCACGGTGCAGGGCCCCTGCGTCGCCGGAGCGGCTTGCGGCTTTGCCACTTACGCGCGCGACGCGGGCTATGTGGCCGCAAACAGCGAGACCGAGACCGGGGCGCAGGGCTATCACGGCGGGCCGGTGCCGGCCAGCTTCGAGACCACCGTGGCGGCCTTGGTGGCGGCCGCCACCAACGGCGCCGAAGGGCAGAGCGCCTCCTATGTCGTGACCCCGACCAACCCCGGCGACAGCGCGTACCCCCAGGTGTCGGTGCAGAACCTGTCGGTCGGCCAGACGGCCGCGAATGCCATGGTGGGCAGTGCCACCCAGACCACTTTTCATCGGGCGCTGGGGCCCGCGACGCCGGCGGAACGATTCGACCACAAATCCGAGGTCAGCGGTGTACTGCCCTATGCGGCGAACCCCGATGTGGTGGCCGGGACCTGGTCCGACGGCACACTTCGTTATGTCGCCTATTCCGTGCTTGCGACCGTGGACAACATCATCTACAACCGCACCCCCGACCACACCGGCGGGTCCGGCCAGTTCGTGACCGGCATCACGACCTCCCAACTCGACTTGGACAAGCTGCAGGCCGGCGATGTGCAGGCCAGCTACGGAGGCAGCATGCTGGCAAACGGCACCCCGGTGGCGATCACGGTGGATTTCGGCCACGGTACCTGGAACGGCTCCTGGGGCCACTCCACAGGCGCCCTGGATACCTCCGGCGCCCATATCGAGCACCTCAGCAACGGCGACTATCTGGTGGGGCAGGTGGCATTCACCGCGTCCGGTACCATTTCCGGAGCGAATGTGGTGTCGAACAAGCTGAGCGACGGCCTGACCGGCAAGGTGCAGGGCGCCTTCTTCGGCAAGAACGCGGGCGCTCTTGGGGGAACCGTGGATATCCACACCGTGATGAACGGGGACAATGTGCGCCAGACGGATGTGTTTCTTGCCGGCAAGGGTGCGGCACCCGGCGGAATTCAGTAGCCGCTGCGCTCCCGTTGCGATTCGCGAAGGCGCCTGCGGGCGCCTTTTTGCGTTGTTGGGGGCGCTGGCGGGGGGCGGCGCCCCGGGGTCCCCCGGGTTCCCCCTGCGGCGCGGAAATAGCTCCCCTTGGGAAGCCGTGGGGTCGGCACCGTCGCCGGACCCGGGTCGGCGAGCACAAAGCGGGTTGCTTTGATATCCTGATGCCCGGTGTGACGGTGCGCCCGTCGGGGGTGCCGGACCACGGCCGAGCGGAGCGAGGGCATGAGCGAAAAAGACAAACTGATTATCTTTGACACGACGTTGCGGGACGGCGAGCAGAGTCCCGGTGCGTCCATGACCAAGGATGAGAAGATCCGCATCGCCAAGGCGCTTGAGCGCATGCGCGTGGACGTGATCGAGGCGGGTTTCCCCATTGCCAGCGTCGGTGACTTCGAAGCCGTCCAGGCGGTGGCCCGCGTGGTCAAGGACAGCACGGTCTGCGGTCTGGCGCGGGCCCTGGACAAGGACATCGCCCGGGCCGGCGAGGCGTTGCGGGACGCCGAGCGCGCACGCATCCATACCTTCATCGCCACCTCGCCCATCCACATGAAGATGAAGCTGCGCATGGAGCCCGACCAGGTTCTGGAGCAGGCGGTGCGGGCTGTGCGTCAGGCCCGTCAGCTCACGGACGACGTGGAGTTCTCGCCCGAGGATGCGGGGCGTTCCGAGATCGACTTTCTGTGCCGTATCCTCGAGGCGGTGATCGACGCCGGCGCCGGCACCGTGAACATCCCCGATACCGTCGGCTACAACGTCCCCGAGCAGTTCGGCGGCCTCATCCGTACCCTGCGCGAGCGCATTCCAAACGCCGACAAGGCGGTATTCTCCGTGCACTGTCATAACGATCTCGGTCTGGCGGTGGCCAACTCCCTGTCGGCGGTCATGAACGGTGCGCGGCAGGTGGAATGCACCATCAACGGCCTGGGCGAACGGGCCGGCAATGCGGCCCTGGAAGAGATCGTCATGACCGTGCGCACCCGCCGGGACATCGTGCCTTGCGACGTGGACCTGGACACCACACAGATCGTGCCCTGCTCCCGGCTGGTCTCCGGCATCACCGGTTTTGCGGTGCAGCCCAACAAGGCCATCGTGGGGGCCAACGCCTTCGCCCATGAATCCGGGATCCACCAGGACGGGGTGCTCAAGAGTCGCGAGACCTACGAGATCATGCGTGCCGAGGACGTGGGCTGGGCCACCAACCGCATGGTGCTGGGCAAGCATTCAGGGCGCAACGCGTTCCGCACCCGACTGGCGGAACTGGGCGTGACCTTTGCCGCCGAGGAGGACCTCAACGCGGCGTTCACACGCTTCAAGGACCTGGCCGACAAGAAGCACGAGATCTATGACGAGGACCTGCAGGCCCTGGTCACCGAACTCGACATCGCCCAGGAGAACGAGCGCATCAAGCTGGTGGCCATGCGGGTGTGCTCCGAGACCGGCGAGCAGCCCCGGGCCGATATGACCCTGTGGGTGGACGGCGAGGAAAAGGGTGCCAGCGCGCCCGGCAGCGGACCGGTGGATGCCACCTTCAAGGCTATCGAGGCGATTGCCGACAGCGGATCGACCCTGCTGTTATATTCCGTGAACAACATCACCTCGGGCACGGATTCCCAGGGCGAGGTTACGGTGCGGCTCGAAAAGGGCGGCCGCATCGTCAACGGCCAGGGCGCCGACACCGATATCGTCATCGCGTCGGCCAAGGCCTATATCAATGCTCTGAACAAGATCCTGCAGCGGGTGGACAGGGAACACCCGCAGCTCGGGGACGTGTGAATTCGGGCGCGGAGCGGTTATGCCGACGACAGTGCAGCAGCAGGCGTACCTCGATGCCATGGGCATCCAGCGGTGGGCCCGGCGTCCGCTCGGCGAAGCCGGATCGTCCGCGGACGTGGCTGCACGCACCGGGGCGGAGTCGGGCGCAACCCGGTCGACCGGCGGCGCCGGGCTCGACTGGCCGTCCCTGAAGGAGTCGGTGCAGGGCTGCACGCGCTGCGTGTTGCACCAGAGTCGCGCCCAGACCGTCTTCGGCGTCGGCAATGAGAGCGCGGACTGGATGGTGGTGGGAGAAGCCCCGGGCGCGGAGGAGGACCGCCAGGGCGAGCCCTTCGTGGGACGCGCCGGGCAACTGCTCAATGCCATGCTTCAGGCCATTGGCCTGCGGCGCGACGCCGTGTACATCGCCAATATTCTCAAATGCCGCCCACCCAACAACCGCGACCCGCGCCCGGAAGAGGTGGTGTGCTGCGAACCCTATCTACAACGTCAGGTCGAGCTGGTGGCGCCTCGGCTGATTCTGGCGGTGGGGCGTGTGGCCGCCCAGAACCTGCTTAAGACCGACGCGCCCCTGGGTCGCCTGCGGGGCCGGGTGCACAGCTATGGGACTGCCGGTACGCCGGTGGTGGTGACTTACCATCCGGCCTATCTACTGCGCTCGCCGGCGGAAAAGCGCAAGGCCTGGCAGGACCTGCTGATGGCCCGTCGGCTGCTGGCGGAACCCCAGGGCAACGACGGCGTCGCCACGACAAGCCGACGGTGACTGGCCATGAGCGCTGTACTGAAAGATCCCGATGCACGCATGCGCCCGATGGTGGAGGGCGACCTCATGGCGATCATGGAGATCGAGCGGCGTGCCTACGAGTATCCCTGGACCCTGGGCATCTTCAGGGACTGCCTGCGGGTGGGTTACTGCTGCTGGGTCTACGAGCGGGGGGCCGTCATCGAGGGCTACGGCGTGATGAGCGTGGCCGCCGGCGAATCCCATATTCTCAATCTGTGTGTGCGGCCCGAGTCCCAGGGCAAGGGGATCGGGCGTCGGATTCTGGCTCACCTCATGGATCTGGCCCGCCGGCACGAGGCGGAGATGGTTCTGCTGGAGGTGCGTCCGTCCAACGCTGCCGCCGTTCATCTGTACGAGAGCATGGGCTTCAACGAGGTGGGCGTGCGCCGCAACTACTATCCGTCGGACGACGGCCGGGAGGACGCGCTCATTCTGGCCTGCGCACTGGCATAGGCGCCGGGCGGCGAATCGCGCTATAATGCGCCACTGAAGTCCATTCCATCAGCAACACCCCGCACGAGTATGTCGACTATTGCCAGCGAAGCGGCGCGCCGCCGGACCTTCGCCATCATTTCGCACCCAGACGCCGGTAAGACGACGCTTACCGAAAAGCTGCTGCTATTCGGCGGCGCCATTCAGCTTGCCGGCACCGTCAAGGGCCGCAAGGCGGCCCGCCATGCCACCTCCGACTGGATGGAGCTGGAAAAGCAGCGCGGCATCTCGGTCACCTCCTCGGTCATGCAGTTCCCCTACCGGGAACGCATCGTGAACCTGCTGGACACCCCCGGCCACGAGGACTTCTCGGAGGACACCTACCGTACCCTGACGGCCGTCGATTCGGCGCTGATGGTCATCGACGGCGCCAAGGGCGTCGAGGAGCGCACCATCAAGCTGATGGACGTGTGCCGGCTGCGCAACACGCCGATTTTCACGTTCATCAACAAACTGGATCGCGAAGGGCGCGAGCCGGTGGAACTGCTCGACGAAATCGAGGACATTCTCAACATCCGCTGCGCGCCCGTTACCTGGCCCATCGGCATGGGCAAGCGTTTCAAGGGCGTGTACCACCTGGGAGACGACAGCGTTCATCTTTACCTGCCCGGCCAGAGCAGCCGACGCCAGGACGCCACGGTCATCAACCGGCTGGACAACCCCATGCTGGACGAAGTGCTGGGAGCCCAGGCGGCGGAGCTGCGCGACGAGATCGAGCTGGTACAGGGCGCCAGCCATCCCTTCGATCCCGAGGCCTATCTGGCCGGCGAGCTGACGCCGGTATTCTTCGGTTCGGCGATCAACAATTTCGGCGTGCAGGAGCTGCTCGACTGCTTCGTCGACCACGCGCCGGCGCCGTTGCCCCGCCCGACCACCGGGCGGGACGTGGAGCCCCTGGAGGAGAAGTTCTCCGGTTTCGTGTTCAAGATCCAGGCGAACATGGATCCCGCCCACCGCGACCGGATCGCGTTCCTGCGGGTGTGTTCGGGCCGTTACCAGAAGGGCATGAAGATGCGCCATGTGCGCATCGGTCGGGACGTACAGGTGGCCAACGCGGTCACTTTCATGGCCTCGGACCGCGGTCATGCGGACGATGCCTATCCCGGCGACATCATCGGCCTGCACAATCACGGCACCATACGCATCGGGGACACCTTCACCCAGGGCGAGGAGCTGAAGTTCACCGGCATTCCCAGTTTCGCGCCGGAACTGTTCCGGCGCGCCATCCTGCGCGATCCGCTGCGCATGAAGGCCCTGCAGAAAGGCCTGGACCAGCTCAGCGAGGAGGGCGCATCCCAGCTGTTCCGGCCCTTGAAGAACAACGACCTCATCCTGGGCGCGGTGGGCGTGCTGCAGTTCGACGTGGTGGCCTATCGCCTGCAGCACGAGTACGGCGTGGATTGCCACTTCGAACCGATATCGGTCGCCACGGCACGCTGGGTGGAGTGCGACGACCCCAAGATGCTGGAGCGCTTCCGGGACAAGGCATATGAGAACCTTGCCCTGGATCAGGCCGGGGACCTGGTCTATATCGCACCCACCCGCGTCAACCTCGATCTGGCCGCCGAGCGCTGGCCGGACATCCGCTTCCGAACCACCCGCGAACACTGATTCCGCAGACTGCAGCGCCACCGTCTTCGCCAGGGCGGTCCCGGTCCGCGCTGCTCGGCACGCGGCGGGCCACATTGTGCCGAACGCGGCCGGGAGGCGTTCAGTGCCGCCGCCGGGCGGCTGTGGACTGCCCCGGTGCGCGGTGCGTCACGATGGTGCGCGCCGCCGGAATGCCGACACGGGGGCAAATGCTAACTTGTTGAATGGAGGCAAATACGCAGTTGGCACGGATACTGCTCTAACACTGTCGAAGCTTCTCAACATCGGGAGCTTCATTGATCGTCTCTCCTCCAACTCGTGGGTTTTCGGGGTGCGTATCACGCACCCCGTCTTTTTTTCCGAATTTCGCCTGAACCCTCCGGGCCCTATGGGAAGCGGTAACCCCTGGGCACCACGACGATGCCTTCCGGTGACACGGTGAAGCGCGCGCGATCCGCTTCCGGGTTGTAGCCGATGTGGGTGCCGGCGGGCACGGACACATGCTTGTCGATGATGCAGCGTTTGAGGCGAGCGCCATCGCCCACCTGTACCCCGTCGAACAGCAGCGATTCCTCCACCACCGCTTCGTCCCCGATCTGCACCTGGGAGAACAGTACCGAGTGTTGGACGCTGCCGCCGGCGATGACAACGCCGCCGGCAACGATCGAGTTGATGAAGATGCCCTCGTTGCCTGAGCTTCCGGGCACCGTGCGGGCGGGAGGCGTCTGACCCTGATAGGTTCTGATGGGCCAGTCGTGCTGGTACAGGTCCAGCGGCGGCACCGGGTCCAGCAGATCCATGTTGGCTTTGTAGAAGGCGTCTATCGTTCCCACGTCGCGCCAGTAGCGATCCGGCGTGACACGCCCGCGGGGCTCGCCGAACCGGTAGCCGTAGACCCGCCGCTCCCTGATGAGGGTGGGCAGAATGTCGTTGCCGAAGTCGTGGCTGGAATCGGCCTTCTCATGATCGGCGTTCAGGGTATCCAGCAGCAGTTCCATCGAGAACAGGTAAACGCCCATTGACGCCATGGCGTGTCCCGGAGCCTCGGCCAGGGGTTGGGGCGTGGTCGGCTTCTCCTCGAAACCCGTGATCCGGCCGTTGCTGTCGGTCTGCATGATGCCGAAGTCGCCGGCTTCGGACAGCGGTACGGGCATGCATGCCACGGTGGCTTCGGCGTCGTGTTCGCGATGGAAGTCCAGCATGGCGGCATAGTCCATGCGGTAGATGTGATCCCCCGACAGGACCAGCGCCCAGCGCGCCCCGCTGCGCTCCAACAGGTAAAGGTTCTGGAAAATCGCATCGGCCGTTCCGGCGTACCATTGCTCTCCTGTGCGCATCTGCGCGGGTACGGTGGTGATGTACTCGCCGAGCTCCGGGTTGAAGATCGACCAACCGTCCCGCAGGTGCTTCTGCAGCGAATGCGACTTGTACTGGGTCAGCACCAGCACCCGCCGCAGCCCGGAGTGCAGGCAGTTGGCGAGGGTGAAGTCGATAATGCGGTATTTACCGCCGAAAGGTACCGCGGGCTTGGCCCGGTCGGCCGTCAACGGGTGCAGGCGCGAGCCCAGGCCGCCCGCCAAGATTAGCGTCAGTGTCTGATCGAGCATTTGGGGGTCCGGATCGCTTACGGAGTGTGGTGGCTATTCTAGCGCAGTTGGGTACCGACGGGGTTGCCCCGGTCCGGGGGGGCGGGTGCCCGCATGGACCACTAGGGTGCCGCGCTGCGGGGGCCGGCAAGCAGCCAGACGATCAGTCCCAGGGCGGGAAGCAGCAGGATCAGTACCGTCCAGAACACCTTGGCACCGGTGGATGCCCGGCTTTGGAACACGTTGACGATGGCCCAGACGTCCACGATCAGCAGCAGCAGGCCCAGGAAGCCGCTCACTTCGATTCTCATCAGCTGGTCCTCCCCTTGCCGCCCCGGTGCCGGGTTTTCACAGGCCCTTGGCGACGCCGACGGCAAGCACGATCCAGGCGGCGATGAATGCCGTTCCACCGAAAGGGGTTATGGCCCCCAGCCAGCGCACATCGGTCAGCGCGAGGGCATAGAGGCTGCCGGAGAACAGCACGATACCTGCCGTCATCAGCCACCCCGACCACGCCAGATAGCGGGATGCCGGCAGGTGCAGTGTAGTCAGCCCGACGGCGAGCAATCCCAACGCATGATAGAAGTGATATTGCTCGGCGATATGAAACACGCTGTACATCTGGGGCGACAGATGCGAGCGCAGCATGTGGGCCCCAAACGCGCCCAGGATCACCGCCAGGGCGCCATTGGCCGCCCCGATCGTCAAGAACAGTTTTGCGTTCTGCAATCTTTGCCGTCCCCGTTGCCGACCGGTCGATACCTTCAGTCTTCCAGCCGGAAGCCCACTTTCACCGTCACCTGCCAATAGGCGACCCGGTCGTCGCGGATGTTGCCGCGGGTTTCCATGACCTCGAACCAGTCCATGTGACGCACCGACTTGGCGGCTTGCGCAATGGCGTTGCGAATGGCGTCGTCGGTGCCCGTGGTCGAGGACCCTGTCAGCTCAATGGTCTTGTAGACATGGTCTGTCATAGCTGCCCCCGGTGTGCAGGTTGTAGCGTTCGGCGCCGCGATCGCTGTTCCTTTGCGCGGCTCCCACGTCGGATGGTACGGGGCCGCTGAAATCAACGCAAATGACCGCGGCCGCCTGCGGCTGACCGTGCCGTCGCACAATTCGCACCCTTTGCCGTATATAATCCGGGCTTTGCCCTTCGCAGCCAGGTCCGTCTATGAACGAGCTACATATATTGCTGTTCGCCGTCATGCAGGGTATTACCGAGTTGTTTCCCATCAGCAGCCTCGGACACGGGGTGTTGCTGCCTATCATGCTGGGATGGGATCTCAACCGCGACAATCCGGATTTTCTGCCATTTCTCGTGGTACTCCATCTGGGTACGGCCAGCGCCCTGCTGCTGTATTTCTGGCGTGACTGGCGCGATCTGCTGGGCGGCGTGATCCGCGCGCGCGGCGGCACGTCCAATGCCCATGCGCGGCTGTTCTGGCTGCTGGTGGTGGCGACCGTGCCGGCAGGGCTGTTGGGGTTGGCTCTGGAGAAGAAACTCAGGCTGCTGTTCGGCAGTCTTACGGTAGTGGCGGTATTCCTGGTCCTGAATGGTTTCGTGCTGTTTGCCGGCGACGCACTCAAGCGCCGCACCCCCAACAGCCGGCAACTGGAGACCATGGGCTGGGGTCGCGCGCTGCTGATCGGGTTTGCGCAATCGCTCGCCTTGATCCCCGGCATGTCGCGCTCCGGCGTTACGCTGGTTGCCGGCCTGGCCAACGGCCTGGACTATGGTGCCTCGGCACGTTTTTCGTTCCTGCTGGCGACGCCCATCATCGGTGCAGCCGGCCTGCTGGAGGTGCCGAAGCTGTTTCGGGCTCATGCCCACATGCAGGTCGGCACGGTCTTCGGTGCAGGCGTTGTTGCCGGCGTCTGTGCGTACCTGAGCACGTGGATACTGATGCGCTACTTCAATACCCACGAAGTGAAGGCGCTGCGTCCGTTCGGATTCTATTGCGCCGCGATGGGGCTGGCCGCTCTCGCGTGGTGGTATCTGTGACCGACCCCGGGCGGATGCACAGTTGTCGCGGACCGGCTCCGCGACACGCCCATGGCTGACCTCCACTCATCCGGTTCGGCGCCGCCGGCGGGAGGCGGCCGGCGGGCGGCCTGGTCGTGGGCGTTCTATGACTGGGCCAACTCCGTTTTCTCCACCACAGTCATGGCCGGCTTCTTTCCGGTGTTCTTCAAGCAGTACTGGAACGCCGGAGCACCGGTGGTGGAAAGCACGTTCCATCTCGGGCTCGCCAACTCCGGAGCCAGCCTGACCGTGCTGCTGGTGGCACCTTTGCTGGGTGCCCTGGCGGACCGGTTGCAGTGGCGGAAGGTTCTGCTGGCCGCGTTCGCTTTGCTGGGCATCGTGATGACCGCAGGCCTGTATTTCGTCGGCAAGGGCGCCTGGCATCTGGCGGCGCTGCTGTACGGTCTGGCGGTTATAGGCTTTGCGGGCGCCAATTTGTTTTATGACGCTCTGCTGGTCGTGGTGGCGGGCCGGACCGACATGGACCGGCTGTCGGCACTCGGTTATGCCCTGGGCTACCTGGGTGGCGGACTACTGTTCACCGCGAACGTATTGATGACCCTGCACCCGCAGTGGTTCGGCCTTTCCGGCAGCGCACAGGCGGTGCGGATTTCCTTCCTGACGGTGGCCGTCTGGTGGGCCGTGTTTTCCGTTCCCCTGCTGCTGTTCGTGCGCGAATTGGGGTATGGGCCAACGCGCGGGCCCGGCAGGCCGCTGGCGGACAGTCTGCGCCGGTTGCTGCAGACGCTCAGGGAAGTCGGGCACCTGCCCCAGGCATTCCTGTTTCTGGCGGCCTATTGGCTATACATCGACGGCGTGGACACGGTGATACGAATGGCCGTTGACTATGGACTGTCGCTGGGGTTTCCCAGCAACAGCCTGATCGTCGCCCTGCTGATCACCCAGTTCGTGGGATTTCCGGCTGCGCTAGGCTTCGGCTGGTTGGGTGCCCGCATCGGTGCCAAGACGGCCATCCTGCTCGGGCTGGTGGTCTACATCGGCGTCACTGTGCAGGGCGTGTTCATGAACCATGTCTGGCAGTTCTATCTGCTCGCCGTGATGGTCGGCCTGGTGCAGGGTGGTGTGCAGTCCCTGAGCCGGTCCATGTACGCCCGCCTGATTCCCGCCCAGCGCACGGGTGAGTTCTTCGGCTTCTACAACATGCTGGGCAAGTTCGCCGCCGTGCTGGGTCCGGCGCTGATGGGCTGGGTCGCCGTGCTTACCGGCAACCCACGGTTGTCCATCCTGTCGGTAGTGGTGCTGTTTGTCGCCGGCGGCGGGCTGCTGCTGGCGGTCGATCCCGCCCGCGGCGCGCGCGACGCGGCAGAGCAGTGAGCTTGTTCAGAGTCCGTACGGCGCGGGCAGCGGCTGCAGCCGATACACCGGCGCGTGCAAGCGGGGCAGACGGAAGCGGGTCTGCCCGAAGCGGGCTGTAATGACCACATTGCGGTTGCGATAAGGCCCCACCGGACTGGGAGCGGTCTGCAGCCGATAGCGCCCGGGTGCCAGCACGTGGGTGTCAAGCCACAGGGCATCGGGGTCCACCTGCAGCCGGTACCCCCCGAAGGGGCTGGCCAGCGGTTCGCCTATGAACAGGCCCTGGCCCGGCCAGGCCACGCTCTTCCAGTAGGCCTCTATCAGGGTTTCTCCCTGCAGGTACCACCGCATCACGACCGCCGGGTTGGGAAACTTCTGCAGATAGTTGCACGGTTCCACCACGGTGCCGTAACTGCCGGTGGCGCCGGCCTGCAGCCATCGCAGACTGCTCATTTGACGGCCGCCGAAAAGTTGTCCGCCGGCGGATGTCAGGTGGTCGGCAATGGCACCCGGGCGGAAGGTTAGTGTGTCCAGATCCGGTACATGCACCTCGCCCGTGAAATAGAACAGGACGTCATGGCGGTCGCGGATGGCGTTGGCGTGCACGATCCGTATTCGAAGGCGCGGCCCGAACAGTTGCTTTATACGCGGGTATAACACGGCTCTCACATTGCGTGCCTTGTCGGTGGTGCTCACCAGGTACGCGGTGCCGGAAGGGTCGCTGTCGTCGGCCGCTACGCCACGGTCAATGAGCGCCTTGGCGCGGGCAAAGCTGGTCGCAGCCAGTTCCATGGTCGGACGCATTCCAAAGTCCCGGTACGGTGCAGTACTGGGGCTGTCGAAGTAGGGGCTGGGATGGGTGCGGCCGCACCGCTGCTTGGCGCAGTAGCGGCGGTCGAAGCCCACGGCGAAGGCTGTGGTGATGGACATGCATCCGACTCGGAAGGGAGCGGCCCAGGTCAAGGCGTAGGCCTGGACGGCATTGGGCGTCTGGCGATCCACGTCCGCCTTGATGCGCTTGAACTCGTCGGGCGCCATGAAATTGTGGCCCGGCGTGAAGCGCACGTGAATCATGTTGCGGGCAGGAATGTGCCGTTTGCGCTGGTAGTAACGGGCGATGCGCACGCTCAACGGATCTTCATCATTGACGACCACACCCAACTGATCGGGCTGCAGGCGGTATTCCGGAAGCACGATGCGCGGTTTTGCTGCTACGGCGTTCGACAGCAACAGGGCGGCCAACGCCAGCAGCGTTGTGAAGGGTGGGAGTAGTCTCATGAGTTCGATAGTCTACAGTGCGCTGCGCAGCGTCAGTTCTTCGGGGCCGGGATAGAGATACACCGACTGAACGATGGCAGGGTCGGGATGACGCCGGAAATGATGTCCGAACAAGACCAGAAGCATGATCCGGGGAAGGCGGCCGCACCGGTAGGCTTCGATCAGCATGAGCAACTCCTCTTTGTCGTCGCCGTCAAGATACGGGCGCAGGCGAGCCAACAGATGGCGAAGCACACGGATATGGCGGTGCGGCGTCGCGCGGCATTTGAGCGCGGTCATGAACACGCTGAAATACTCTCCCGCGAGTTGTCGGATGTCCGTGTCGCCAATGCGCGCCAAGGCGTCGTCGAGAGCGCCCAGGGGTCCGCGTCCATGGGCCATCAGCGAAAGGCGATGCGCCCTGTGAAAAGCCGCCAGCCCTTCGGGGCTGGGATCGGCAAGCATGGTTTCCTGCCAGCGCCGCAATGCGAACACCCTTTCCAGAAAGTTGTCCCTGAGCCCGGCATCCGCCAGACGTCCTTCCTCTTCGACCGGCAGCAGGGGGTGGGCGTTCATGATTTCCCGTGCATAGAGCCCGACCCCTTTACGGGCCCTCCGTGACCCCACCGTCGGGTAGACGGGCACCCCTTCCATGCCGCAGCTGGGGGAACGGCTCTTGAACAGATATCCGCTGATAGCGCTGAGCTCGGTCGCCATTGTCCGGCCGAAGGCGCGCAGAGCGTCGGTCGGGTCCAGGGCCGGATCGTGCACGCCCAGTGCCCGCGGTGACTTCACATCGCCCACCAGGCGGATGGGGGGGCGGGGCACACCCAGTCCCACAGCCACCTCGGGACACACGGGTACCAGATCGAAATAGCGGCTCAGAGTGCCGGTGACGTAGGCGTCGCGTTTGTCGTTGCCGTCGTAGCGCACGCGCTCACCGAGCAGGCAGCTGCTGACGCCGATGCGGATGGTTGGCCTGTTCGCGGCATCGTCTGGGGTATTCCGCGCGGTTGTCTGACGCGCTTTCATGTCAGTCCGGCTGCCGCCCGCCGGGCGAGCTCAGCGCGCGGCGCCGGCCGCCAGGGCGCTGCGGCGACTCGCTTCCCGCGACTCGCGGTCGGCGTGTTCGGACCAGTCCGCGCCGCCTTCCGGCCAGCCGCCGGTGTGGCGCGCCACCAGTTGCGTCAAGGCGTCGATATGGTCGGGGCGGTCGTTCAGGGCGGGGATGTATTCGTAGCGCTCGCCGCCCGCGGCGAGAAAGAAATCCCGGTTCTGTTCGGCGATCTCCTCCAGGGTTTCCAGGCAGTCGGCGCTGAATCCCGGGCAAACGACCTGGACTGAACGTACACCCTGTCCCGGCAGGCTCTTGAGGGTCTCGTCGGTGTACGGTTGCAGCCACTCCTCCCGTCCGAAGCGGGATTGAAAGGTGGCCTGCCAGCTGGTATCCGGCAGCTCCAGGGCCTCGGCCAGCAGGCGGGCGGTGCGCTGACATTCGCAATGATAAGGGTCGCCCGCGTGCAGGTAGCGCTTGGGCACGCCGTGGAAGGAGAACAGCAGCCGGTCGGCCTGCCCATGCTCGGCCCAATGTTCCCGGATGCTGGCAGCCAGGGCGGCAATGTAGCCGGGATCGTCGGGATAATGCTGAACGAAGCGCAGTTCGGGTATCCACCGCCACGATTTCAGCACGTCGGCCACCGCGTCGAAGGTGGACGCTGTGGTGGCGGCCGAGTACTGGGGGTACAACGGCAGCACCAGCAGCCGCCGTGCTCCGCGACTGCGCAGTTGCTCCATGGCCGCCCGGATGGAAGGACGGCCGTAACGCATTCCCAGGACGACTTCCACGGGGCCGCCGAAGCGTTCCTGCAGCGCTGTCTGCAGGGCGGCGGCCTGGCGGCGGGAGATGACCAGCAGCGGCGAGCCCTCTTCGGTCCATACCCGCGCGTAACTGCGGGCCGCCCGGCGCGGGCGTATCCGCAGGATGATGCGCAGGATCAGCCACCACAGAGGCCGCGGGAACTCGACCACCCGCGGATCCCACAGGAACTGCGCCAGATAGCGGCGCAGCGCCGTCGCCGTGGGAGCGTCCGGGGTCCCCAGATTGGTCACCAACACGCCGGTGCAGGAACCGCTGCCGTGTTCGTAGGCGGCTTCGCCCTGGTATTGAGTCATGTCTGCTGCCTGCGTTGGAACGACGCGGTTCAGTATAACGAACGCACTTGCCCGGTGCCCAAGGGTCGTTCATTCTTGCTGCTGGTCAGCAATCCGTTTGCCGGGAAAACCTTGAGCACTGCCATCGTCTGGTTCCGACGTGATCTGCGGTTGGCGGATCACCCGGCGCTCAGCGCCGCTCTTGCCGCCCACGACGCGGTGGTGCCGGTGTATATCCATGCACCGGAAGAAGAATCGCCTTGGGAGCCCGGCGCCGCCAGCCGCTGGTGGCTGGACCGCAGCCTGGAGCGGTTCGCGCGCCGTCTCGAAGGTCGGAAGTCGCGCCTGGTGGTTCGCCGCGGCCCTTCCCTGGAAGCCTTGCAGGCGCTGCGCCGGTCCATAGGCGCGACGGCCGTGTACTGGCAGCGAGCCTACGAACCCGGGGTCGCCGCCCGCGACGCGCGAGTGGCGGCGGCTCTGGAGGCCGACGGCGCGCGGGTGGTTACCTGCCGGGGCGCACTGCTGGTCGAGCCCGATGCCGTGCTGAGCCAGGCCGGCAC
Organism: uncultured Gammaproteobacteria bacterium; assembly: GCA_964571225.1. Lineage (GTDB taxonomy): Bacteria > Pseudomonadota > Gammaproteobacteria > DATFLG01 > DATFLG01 > DATFML01. The sequence continues at coordinate 42,001 of CAZNBB010000002.1, read as the reverse complement.
GCCCTATCGGGTATTTTCCGCCTATTGGAAGGCCTGGTATGCCCGACTCAGCGTAGCGTCCGCTATGCCTGCACCAAAGCGTATCCCAGCCCCGGACCGCTGGCCGCCGGGTTCGGTACTGCGGGAGTTGGAGCTTGCTCCCGGGCATGCCTGGGCCGACGGCCTGGAGGCCCGCTGGGAGGCGGGAGAGGATGCCGCCAACCGGCGGCTGGCCGCCTTTTGTGACCAGGACCTTGAGCATTACCCAACCGCCCGTGACTGGCCGGGGACCGACGGCGTATCCGGGCTCTCGCCCTATCTGCACTTCGGCGAGCTCTCGCCCCGTCAACTCTGGCACGCTGTACAGGCAATCGGCGAGGGGGGCGGCGCGGCTGGACGGACGGGCGCCGAGAGCTTCCTGCGCCAGCTGGCTTGGCGGGAATTCGCCGCCTATGTCCTGCACCACTGGCCCGATACGGACCGCCGCTCCATGGATCGACGCTTTGACCGGTTTCCCTGGCGTACCGGTTACGGCGACCTGCTGCGTCGCTGGCAGCAGGGTCGCACCGGGTACCCCATGGTGGACGCGGGCATGCGCGAGCTGTGGCACACCGGCTGGATGCACAACCGGGCCCGCATGCTGGCCGCTTCCTTCCTGGTCAAGAACTGCCGCGTACCCTGGCAGGAAGGCGCCCGTTGGTTCTGGGACACGCTGGTGGATGCCGACCTCGCCAACAACTCCCTGGGCTGGCAGTGGGTCGCCGGCACGGGTGTGGACGCGGCACCCTATTTTCGAATCTTCAGCCCCATACGCCAGGGTGAACGTTTCGACTCCGAAGGGGCGTACGTACGTCGCTGGCTGCCCGAGCTGGCCCATGTGCCTGACCGTTGGGTGCACCAGCCGTGGGTCGGCGCGGAGGCGGGGCGCCGGGACCGGGCGTGGGATGCCGCGGATTACGCGCCGAGGGTGGTGGACTTCGATCTCACCCGCCGGGAGGCGCTGACCGCCCATCGGGAGCTGCGCGCCGGCGGAAGGTGATGGTGCGGGTTTGCCCGGGGCCAGGGGGAGGTGCGTTCGGTTTCGGTCCCCGGCGCAGCTGATGTAAGCTGCCCGGAACCTTATTCGCTCCGGTCGACCGTCGCGCAGTGGATGCAAAAGAAACCAGTCGGATGGGCCGCAATCCGTTGATCGGGCGCTTGGCCCGTCTCGGAGCGGGGCGGCAGGATACCGAGCACGAGCAGGCGCTCATCCGGGTCGGGATCGCTGTTGCTTATCTTGCCTATGTAACGGCCCTCGTGCGACTCGAGGTCGGGGCCGTCGCCGGCATCACCGACCCCGTGATTGTCATCGGCGCGGCGTTCGCCGTGCTGTCCTGTGGGTGGGTGGCGCTCATCGTCTTCAGCCGCAACGTGTCCGCCATGCGACGGGTGGCCGCCGCGCTGGCCGACATCGCCGGTCTCAGTGCCGTCATGCACTACCTGGGCACCTTCGGGGTGCCGCTGTTTCCGGTCTACCTGTGGGTCGCGGTGGGCAACGGCTTGCGCTATGGAGGGCGCTATCTGCTGTTGGCCACCGGGTTGGCGCTCACGGGTTTCGTGGCAATGGCGGTAGCCACCCCCTTCTGGTACGGGCAGCCGACACTGATGACCGGCATGATCCTGCTGCTCAGCGTGGTGCCCTTCTACGTTTGGCGTCTGTTGCGGCAACTGGATGCCCAGAGGCGTCACGCCCAGGCGGCCAATGACGCCAAGAGCCGCTTTCTCGCCAATATGAGCCACGAGTTGCGCACGCCCCTCAATGCGGTCATCGGACTCAGCCATCTGTTGCAGGGACGGGATCTCACCGCCCAGGACAAGGAACTGGTGCAGGATATCCACGAGTCGGCGGTGGGCCTGGGGGCACTGGTGGACGAGGTGCTGGATTTCGCCAAGGTCGAAGAAGCGCGCATCACCCTGGAAGACAACCCGTTCGACCTGTACGAGCTGCTGTCGTCGGTCTGGCACATGTTCCGGGCCCAGGCGGCCGCGAAGGGGCTGTCCCTGTTGCTGGATGTGGATACACGGCTGCCGTTCCACCGCCGCGGGGACGCCAGCCGCCTGCGCCAGGTGATGACGAACCTGGTGGGCAATGCGGTGAAATTCACGGACCGCGGGCAGGTGGTTATCCGCTTGTGCAGGGCTCAGTCCCATCCCCAGGCCCAGTGGCTGCGTCTGGAAGTGCGCGATACGGGCGCCGGCATCGCGCCACAGGCGCAAGCCCACATCTTCGAACGGTTCCGCCAGGCGGACGATTCCACGGCACGCCGGTTCGGAGGCACCGGGCTGGGCACGGCGATCGCCAAGCAGCTGGTGGAATTGATGGGCGGGAGCATCGGGGTGCAGAGCAGCCCCGGAGCGGGGAGTTGCTTCTGGATCGAACTTGGCCTGGAGACAGTGCCGGCGTCAGATCATCCGCTGGAAAGGCCCGTGGGTGCAGAAGTTCTGGTGTATTCCGTGCGGGGGGAGGATGCGGCCGTGCTGGACGGACAGTTCCGGGCGGCGGGCGTCACCGGCGCCACCTTCTGCCATACGCGCCAGGAGCTGGTCGATGCGCTGGAGTGGCGTCCGGACCGGGAAGCCAGGCGCTGGGTATGGGTCGTCGCTGAAAATTGCAGTGACGCGAGGGTACTGGCGTTGCCGACGCACTGGCGTCGCAAAGGTCCCGATTCCGGCCCGCGCTGGCTGCTGTTGGCCGCGGACCTGTCGGTTGCGGGCCGGGAGCGTGCGCTGCAGGCCGGTTACAGCGCCATCGCAGGTCTGCCGTTGGACGCTGCGGAACTCTGTGCGGCTGTGCATCTGGCGCAGATCCTGTACAACAGGACTGCGCCCGTGGCAGAGCAGCCGGCGACCGCTGCAAGCCGGCCCCGGGACGTGCGCATACTGGTGGGGGAGGACAACCGGATCAATCAACTGGTGATACGACGCGTGCTGGAAAGGGCGGGCTACCGGCCCGACCTGGTCGGCTCCGGCGCGGCGCTGCTGGCCGAGTTGAATACCGACCGCTACCCGTTGGCGATCGTCGATATACAGATGCCGGATCTGTCGGGGCTGGACGCGGTACGCCGCTACCGCGCCGCGCTTCCCGCCGGACGGCGGGGGACGGCGGTCATCGTGCTGACTGCGGACGCAACCCGGGAGAGTCAGCAGGCGGCCTACGGGGCCGGTGCCGATTACTTTCTGACCAAGCCGGTGGAGCCGGATCGACTGCTCGAGTTGGTGGCGGCAGGCATTTCGACAGCCGCTGCGGTACCCGCCGGACAGGCGCAATGAACGGGCCGATGGTGGGCCCCCGGTAGGGTGGCCGGGGGTCAATCCTGGTGCCGGGCCTCGCGGCCCATGACTCCAGTGTCCAGCAAAGCCCTGTGGGTCCGGCATATGCATTGGCGAATCCGGGACAGCCACTGGCGGCCGCCGTTGTCGCTGTCCCCGGCATCCGCGGCGAGGGCCTGCTGGCAAAGCTGGTGCAACTGGCGGGCGCCGATGTTGGCGGCGCTGCTCTTGAGAGCGTACAGACAGTCCTGGTAGGCCCCGTGGTCATGGTTCTCGACCGCTTGTTGCAGATCCTGCGACAGGGATTGCGTTTCCTCTACGAAGCCGTCGGCCAGCACAGCCATGAAGTCCCTGTTCCCGCTCAGACACCGGAGATCTGCCAGAATCCGTTCGTCCATCAATGGCGTTTCCCGTGCGATCGTCCACGCCGGTGCCTGAATCTGCGCGCACGTGCCCTCGGCGGTCCTGGGCGGCGGGATCGTGTCGGCGGATTGTGCCGTCGCTTCGGTTTGCCCGCGGTCGGTGGCGGCGGAGCGCCGCCTCGCCCACAGAGCGTCCAGATATACCATGGCGATGGCGATACCGCCCGCCAGGCCGACCACCGTCAGGTGCGAACGCAGTGCGCCATTGTCGAGCACCCACAGGCACAGTACCCCCGCCGCGCCCAGGGTGGCGGCCCACCACAGATAGCGGGCTCCGAAGCGCATGCCGTATTCGGCGCACAGGGTTACATACACGGGCAACATCGCCGCCGCGGCGTCGCCCGAGTAATAGATCCCCAATGTGGTGACGGCCACGTCCGCGAACAGCGAGGCAGGGCGTGTGAGCGCGGATCGAATGGGGGCGCGGCGGGCCGCCAGTTGCACGCCCGCAGTGATCGCAACATAGGTGCTCAGGATGAGTACGGCGGTCCAGGATCGCGCATCGCCGGTCTGCGTCCACGCCACCGCAGCCAGGGTACCCAGGGTCGCCACAACCCTCAGATGGGTCGTGCGGATTGCGCTCGCGCCGTCCGGGCCGGTCATGGGCCGTGCGGGGCGCCGTCGATGCGTGGGTGTGGGGGAGTGTCGCATAGTCGTTGGGCGCGACCGATGGCCGGTCGCGTCCGGCGCGCAGCCAGACGCTGTTCGCCGTGCTGTGGCACGTCGGCCCCGGCGCGCGACCCTATGGCCGGCGTCGGGGCCGCCGCTCCGTTGTCTCCGCCCCCGCTTTGATCGGGAGCGGCGCGGAAACCGGTTTTTCCCGGCTTACGGGGTGAATCGGCACGGGGCGGCCGAACTTGAGCGGCGCGGCGCAGACGGCGGGATGGTCAGCTGAGCTGCTGGGCGCCGGTATCGTCGCGAAGCAGATACTGGATCTTCAGCACCTTGTCCAACTGGGAGTTGAAGGCATCCAGGCAACGCGGGTCGAAGTGTTTGCCGCGTTCGGCATTCATGAAGCGGACCGCGTCGTCGACCGACCAAGGCTGCTTGTAGGGCCGCTCGGAGGTCAACGCGTCATAGACGTCCGCAATGGCGACAATACGCGCCACCAGAGGAATTTCTTCGCCGCGCAGACCCTTGGGGTAGCCGCTGCCGTCGAACTTCTCATGATGACCGAGAGCGATCACGGCACCCATCTGCAGATATTTGGAGGGACTGTCCCGCAGGATCTCGTAGCCGATCTGGCTGTGGGTCTTCATCACGCCCAACTCCTCATCGGTCAGGCGCCCGGGCTTGCTGAGGATGTGGTCCGGGATGCCGATCTTGCCGATGTCGTGCATGGGCGCGGCCAGCTCTATGACGCCGCATTCTTCCTCGGACAGCCCCAGCTTTTCTCCGATCAGGCGGGAAAACTTGGCCATCCGGATGACGTGATTGCCGGTGATTTCGTCGCGGTATTCGCCAGCCTTTGCCAGTCGCAGCAGGGTTTCCTGTTCCCGCACGCGGATCTCGCTGGTGGCCTCCGATACCCGGCGCTCCAGCCAACGGGTGCGGTCCTGGATGATCCTCTGCTGGCGGCGCTGGGTGAGCAGGTTGCGGCACCGGACCCGGCATTCGATGTGGTCCACCGGTTTGATCAGAAAGTCGGTGACACCGGCCTCCAGAGCGCTGTAGCGCACGTTTCGATCCTCGAGGGAGGTGATCATCACGATCGGGACCTGACCGCAGCCCGACAGCGTACGCAGGCGCTGGACGAACTCGATGCCGTCCATATCCGGCATCTTGTAGTCGGTCAACACCAGATCCGGCTGGTGCCAGTGGGCCCACCGCAGCGCTTCGGTGGGCGACGCGAACGTCTCCACCGTCAGGTGTTCTTCGATCCCCTTGACCAGCTCCACCAGGATCTGGCGGCTGGTGAACTGATCGTCGATGATGACAATCGTCGGCATTGACAGCCTTGCTCCTGTGCTTCTCCGAAGGCGCATGCGGGTGTCAAGGCTTCCGTGCCGCAATCGGGGTCAACGATTGCCGCAACATGCACAACCCTACGTTTTATCTAGTTAAAATTATGCCTGACTACGCGTTTAGCGGCCTTTCTATCAACAACTTGAGAGCGCCGGCGCCGGTACCCCGCTGGTGAGGGGTTCGGGGCCGTCGTACAATTGAGCGGCCAGCGGCCACCGAAATGAAGCAGGGCATGTTATGAGTGAGCAATCGACCCCTTCGTTACGCAAGGTTTTCGCCAGTGTGTTTGCCAGCATGTTCGGCGTCCAGAGCAGCCGCAAGCACCGGGAGGATTTCTCCGGCAACAGCGCGACACCCTATATAGTCGCCGGCGTCATCGCCACGGTCCTGTTCGTGCTGACCGTCTGGGGGGTGGTCCAGCTGGTGCTGCGCTCCGCGGGGCAGTAGAGCCTATTTCAAAATAGTGGATCGGCCGTCAAGACAAGGCGCGACGCGCACCGCAGGATCGGCGGGCGAGATGCATTTTGAGATGGGTTCCAGTAACGCGCCGCCGTCTGGCGGCGGCACACTATTTCCCCCCACGAACCACTAAAGTGCGGCAATGCGCACGCGTTGACTCTCCAGGTCCGCCAGCGCGCTCTTCAGATCACTGGCGCGCCCCTGCTCCTTCGCTACGACCTCGGCGGGCGCGCGCTGCACGAAGTTGGCGTTCTGCAGCTTGCTTTCGCAGCGTCCCAGGTCCGCCGCCACCCGCTCGATCTCCTTGCCCAGGCGTGCCAGTTCGGCTTCCTTGTCTATGAGACCGGCCATGGGGATCAGCACTTTGAGCTGACCCACCAACGCCGTTGCCGATTCCGGCGCGGTATCGCCGTCCGCGACCCAGGTGATGGACTCCAGGCGGCCCAATGCCCTGAGGTAATGGCGTTGACGGGCCTCGCGCTCGCGGTCCTGGGCCGAGCCGTCGGCCAGCAGCACCGGCAGGGGCTTGCCCGGCGCGATGTTCATGCCGCTGCGGATCTTGCGCACCCCCAGGATCACACCCATTACCCACTCCATCTCGGCCGTCGCTTCCGGGTCGATCAGGGATGCGTCCGGCTCGGGGAAAGGCTGCAGCATGACCGTGTCTCCTTCGCGACCGGCCAGGGGCGCGACCCGCTGCCAGATTTCCTCGGTGATGAACGGCATCAGCGGGTGGCCCAGCCGCAGCAGCGTCTCCAGCACCTGCACCAGGGTGCGGCGGGTGCCGCGACGTTGGCTGTCGGTGCTGTCGGCGGCGGTCAATACGGGTTTGGACAGCTCCAGATACCAGTCGCAGTACTCGTTCCAGGTGAACTCGTAGAGGGCCTGGGCGGCCAGATCGAAACGGTACTCCGCCATGGCGTCCGCCACGGTGCGTTCGGTCTGCTGCAGACGCGAGACGATCCAGCGGTCGGCGGCACTCAGGGTCACATCGCCCCCATGCTGCCCGCAGTCTTCCCCCTCGGTGTTCATGAGCACGTAGCGGGCGGCGTTCCAGAGCTTGTTGCAGAAATTGCGGTAGCCCTCGACACGACCCATATCGAAGTTGATGTCCCGCCCGGTGGAAGCCAGGGCCGCAAAGGTGAAGCGCAGGGCGTCGGTACCCAGGGCAGGGATGCCGTCGGGGAACTCCTTGCGGGTGGATTTCTCGATCTTGCCCCGCATCTGGGGCTGCATGAGGCCCGCCGTGCGTTTGGCCACCAGGGATTCCAGGTCGATGCCGTCGATCAGATCGATGGGATCCAGCACGTTGCCCTTCGATTTGGACATCTTCTGCCCATGGGCGTCGCGCACCAGGCCGTGGATATAGACTTCCCGGAACGGCACGTCGTCCATGAATTTCAGGCCCATCATGATCATGCGGGCCACCCAGAAGAAAATGATGTCGAAACCGGTCACCAGCACGCTGGTGGGGTAGAAGGTGTCCAGTTCCTCGGTCCGGTGGGGCCACCCCAGAGTGCTGAACGGCCACAGGGCCGAGGAGAACCAGGTGTCCAGCACGTCCTCGTCCTGGGTCAGCGCCACATCGGCGCCCAGGCTGTGGCGCTCGCGCACCTCCTGCTCCGAACGGCCCACGAACACATGGCCGGCCTCATCGTACCAGGCCGGGATGCGGTGGCCCCACCAGATCTGGCGGGAGATGCACCAGTCCTGGATGTTGCGCATCCACTCGAAGTAGGTGTTCTTCCAGTTGTCCGGAACGAAGCGCACCCGGCCGGTTTCCACCGCCCGTATGGCCGGTTCGGCCAGCGGGCCGATTTTGACGAACCACTGGTCGGTCAGGAACGGCTCCACCACCGCTCCCGAGCGGTCGCCGCGGGGCACCATCAGCTTGTGGTCGTCGGTCTTTTCCAACAGGCCCAGCTCTTCCAGGTCATGGACGATAACGTCGCGGGCCTCGTAGCGGTCCAGCCCCCGGTATTTTTCGGGGATGAGCTCGCAGGTAGGTTTTGCCGCCGCGCCGTCGTCGTCCGCGGGCCTGCGGGTAAAGCCTGAGTCGTCCAGAGGGCTGTCCTTGAGCCGCGCGTCCACCTTGAACAGGTTGATCAGCCCGCCGAACGGCTGGCTTTCCAGCTCGGACTGGTGGCGCTGCCAGACGCCGTAGTCGTTGAAGTCATGGGCCGGTGTGATCTTCACGCAACCGGTGCCGAATTCCGGGTCCACGTACTCGTCGGCGATCACCGGAATGTCCCGCTCCGCCAGGGGCAGGCGCACCGTCCTGCCCACCAGTTCGCGGTAGCGTCCGTCGTCGGGGTGGACGGCCACCGCCGTGTCTCCGAGCATGGTCTCCGGGCGGGTGGTGGCGACCACCAGATGGCCGGAGCCGTCGCTCAGCGGATAGCGCATATGCCACAGATGGCCGCTTTCCTCCTGGGAGACGACTTCCAGGTCCGAAACGGCCGTGTGCAGCACGGGATCCCAGTTGACCAGCCGTTTGCCGCGATAGATGAGCCCTTCCTCGTGCAGGCGCACGAATACCTCGCGCACCGCTTCGGACAAGCCCTCGTCCATGGTGAACCGCTCCCGGGACCAGTCCAGGGACGCCCCCATGCGGCGCAACTGGCGGGTGATGGTGCCGCCGGATGTCTGCTTCCATTCCCACACCTTGTCGATGAAGGCGTCGCGTCCCAGGTCGTGGCGGGTGCGGTTTTCGGCGTTGAGCTGGCGCTCCACCACCATCTGGGTGGCGATGCCGGCGTGGTCGCTGCCGGCCTGCCACAGGGTGCGGTCGCCGCGCATGCGGTGATAGCGGGTGAGGGCGTCCATCAGGGTGTCCTGAAAGGCGTGCCCCATATGCAGGCTGCCCGTGACATTGGGCGGCGGGATCATGATGCAGTACGGCTCGCCGGCTCCGCGGGGCGTGAAGTAGCCGCGGCTCTCCCAGGTTTCGTACCAGCGCTGTTCGATGGCGTGGGGGTCGTATGTCTTGTCCATCATGGGGTCGGCTTCGGGTTTGTTATAGGACGCGGTCGGCCCGCAGCAGCCGCGCATTATACTCCACTGAAGCTGCCGCCGGCCGTGCTTAGGGCTCGTCAGTGGCCGGAGCGCTTCTGCAGGACTTCGGCGATCAACGTGGGCAGGACGTGGTGCAACTGGCTGTGCAGGTCGTCGCGCAGGCGCCGTTCCGCGGCCTGCAGTGCCTGTTCCATGGCGTGGTGCATGGCCTCGTCCACGGCAGAGTCCAGGCGCGCCTGCAGCAGCACTTCCAGGCGCGGGACGATGTCCGCCAGCAGGTCCTCGCCGGCCTCTGCCGCCGGGCTGCCCTCCTGGTGCCAGCGTTCGGGCGCCACCACCTCATAGAGGATCGGAACGCCATGCTCGTCCAGGGGAAAGTTCGCGTTGCAGACCTCGGACTGTGCATCGTCCGCAGGTCCCTGTCGGTAGTTGCTGCCGGCCTGATTCATGGGACTATCCGTTGAGCTTGTGCGAGGCCAATTCGTAGCCACGCTCCTTGTAGAATCGATAGCGTTCCCGCCCCGCTTTCAACTGGGCGTCGTTCTGGTCCACCAGTTCGGCCACCCGTGCGAATCGACTGAAAAACAGCGGTACCTCCGGGGCCAGGTTGATGAGCACGCCGGTGTGGCTGTCCGGTTCGCCGCCGTCACCGACCACTACCGGGACCTCCCCGGCCTGCTCGGGCGGGCCGTGGGGTACGAAGCTGCCGGCCCGGAAGGTCCACAGCAGGTCGTCCAGCAGCCGGCTTTGAGCCGGCGACTCAGTATGAATATAGACCTGATGGCCACGCTGGAACGCCTTTTCGGCCAACCGGCAGGCCAGCAGTGGTCGGTCGTTGGGGCCGTTGCCGCCCAGCACGTAGAAGTCGATGCGCGTCATATCAGCGTTCCCAGCCCGGGGCGCCGGCCCCGGTCATGGACCTCAACCCTGGCCGGCGACTCCCAGCAGATACTGGGTGAGCAGGGGCACCGGCCTTCCGGTGGCGCCCTTGTTGGCCCCCGAATTCCAGGCCACTCCTGCGATATCCAGATGGGCCCAATGGAATTTCTTGGTGAATCGCGACAGGAAGCAGGCGGCCGTAATGGTGCCGGCTTCCCGTCCCCCGATGTTGGCCATATCGGCGAAATTGCTCTTCAGCTGTTCCTGGTACTCATCCCAGAGGGGCAGTGCCCAGGTCCGATCGCCGGCCGCGCGCCCGGCATCGAGCAGTTCGTTGGTCAGCGCGTCATCATTACCCAGCAGGCCCGATGCGTGGCTTCCCAGCGCGATGACGCAGGCACCGGTCAGGGTGGCGATATCGATTACCGCTTCGGGTTCGAAGCGCTCGGTGTAGGTCAGCGCGTCGCAAAGAATGAGCCGGCCCTCGGCGTCGGTGTTGAGAATCTCGACGGTCTGGCCGGACAGGGTGGTGACGATGTCGCCCGGCTTGCTGGCGTCGCCGTCGGGGAGGTTTTCCGTCGCCGGGATGACGCCGGTCACGTTCAACGGCAGACCCAGGGTGGCGCAGGCGCTCAAGGTGCCCAGCACGCTGGCGGCTCCGCACATGTCGAACTTCATTTCGTCCATGGCCTGCCCCGGCTTGATGGAGATGCCACCCGAGTCGAAGGTCACGCCCTTACCCACCAGGGCCACGGGCTTCTTGTCCTTGGCGGCGCCCCGGTAGTGGATGACGATGAGCTTCGGCGGTTGTCGGCTGCCGCGGGCAACCGACAGCAGGGCACCCATGCCGAGCTTTTCCATGTCAGACCGTTCCAACACTTCCACATGGATCTTGCGGTGGTGCTTCTGCAGCGACCGTGCCTGGCCGGCCAGGTAGGTGGGCGTACAGATGTTTCCCGGCAGGTTGCCCAGATCCTTTGCCAGCCGTACACCCCCGGCAATGGCCTGGCCCACCTTCACGGCCTGCTCACCGGCCGGCAGTTCCCGCTTGCTCGGCACGCTCACGATCAGCTGTTTGAGCGGACGCTTCACCTTGTCCTTTCTGCTCTTCAACTGTTCGAAGCGGTAAAGCGCGTCTTCGGTGGCCTCCACGCAGTGACGGACCTTCCAGGCGACATCGCGCTCCTGGACAGCCATATCGGTGAGGTAGGTGACCGCCTCGGTCGCCCCTGATTCGTTGAGAACCTTGGCGGCCGCCGCTGCCGCTTCCCGGTAGGTTTTTTCATTGAATTCGGCTTCGGTGCCGCAGCCGACGATCAGCACCCGGCCGCACAGGGTGTCGGGCACCGAGTGCAGCATCAGCGTCTGGCTCTTCTTGCCCTGCAGGTCCCCGCGCCGGAACAGGTTCGTGATGAATCCGCCGCTGGCCTTGTCCAGCCGGGTAGCCGCAGCGGACAGCTTGCGGTTCTCGAACACCCCGACCACCACGCAGTCGACGCGCTGTTTTTCAGGGTTGCCGCTCTTGACGCTGAATTCCATGCAGGGCTCCTCTTGGAAGAATCGCACGATTGCAGTTGGTAAGGCTTGTGGTGTACGGTAGCCCGGCCTCGCCCGGCGCTACCTATCACCTGCCACAGGAAAATTCCCGAGACCGCCAGTTTAATGCAAATCGGGTCCGCTTTCATGGGCAACTGCAAGCTAACTTCCCGGAAATGGTACGGATAGTCGATCGCTATCTGCTAAAGGAGGTGGTCCTCAACTGGCTGGCCACCACCTTGCTGTTATGGCTGATCGTACTCGGCAATCGGCTGGCCAGCTATCTGGCCCAGGCCGCGGCGGGGGACCTTCCCGGATACACGGTCTTCACCCTGCTTGGCCTGAAGTCCGTGACATACCTCGATGCCCTGCTGCCGTTTTCCCTGTACCTGGGCGTACTGCTGGCCCTGGGGCGGCTGTACAAGGACAGCGAGATGGCCGCGCTGTCGGCCTGCGGTGTCGGCCCGGCGCAACTGTATCGCCCTTTGCTGGCCCTCGGCGTGCTGGTGGCGGCCGGACTCAGCTGGCTGTCGCTGGTGGTCGTGCCCCACGCCAACGCCGCTGCCTACCGTATCGTCGCCAGCGCCAAGCAGTCCACCAGTCTGGCGCTGGTGGCGCCCGGCCGTTTTCAGGAGGCCCTGGGTGGGGATCTCATCTACTACGTGGAGAACGTTTCACCGGACCGGCGAAAGATGACCGATATCTTCGCAGAGGACCGGCACAACGGGCGCCTGGGCATCATTTCGGCGGCCAGCGGCCATCAGCGCATCGATCCGAACACCGGCGACCGCTACCTGGTGCTTCAGAACGGCTACCGCTATGAGGGCTTCCCCGGCGATCCCGGCTACCGGGTAATGCGGTTCCAGACCCAGGGCATTCTCATCGAGCCCACCAAGCCAGTGGTCAGGATGGATCTCGACGCCTCGCCCACGGCCAAACTGTGGCATGGCGGCCGCCCCGAGCAGACCGCCGAGCTGCAGTGGCGACTGTCCATTCCTCTCGCGGCCCTGGTCCTGGTGGTGCTCGCCGTGCCCCTCAGCCGCACCACGCCCCGTCAGGGACGCTACGGTCGACTGTTTGCGGCCGTGCTGGTGTTCATCATCTATTACAACCTGCTGGGCTCGGCGCGGGTGTGGGTCCAGCACGGCGATCTGCCGCCGGCGGTGGGCATGTGGTGGGTTCACGGACTCGCTCTGGCGGCGGCGGGTGTGCTGCTCTACGGACGCAATCCTCTGCGTCGCCGACGGCGGATGGCTTCGTGAACCTGTTGGATCGCTATATCGGCCGGGCGGTGGTGTCGGGCACGCTCATCGCATTGCTGGTGCTGCTGGCGATTCAAGCCTTCTTCTCGCTGATGACCGAGCTGAGCAGTGTGGGCACCGGCAACTATGGACTGCCCCAGGCCTTCGAGTACGTCATCCTGACCTTGCCGCGCACGGCCTACGACCTGTTTCCCACCTCCGCGCTGGTAGGCAGCCTGTTCGGGCTCGGCCAGTTGGCCGCCAACAGCGAGCTGGTGGCGATTCGTGCCGCCGGCGTGTCGGTGGGGCGCATCGCCCGTTCGGTGCTGCAGGTGGGCCTGATCATGCTCGTCGCTGCCTCGGCCATGGGCGAGTGGGTGGCGGCGCCGGCGGAACAATATGCCCTTCAGATGCAGGCGCTGGCCCAGTCCAACCGCATCACCTTCAAGGGCAGGTTGGGATTCTGGGCGCGGGATCAGGATCGGTTCATCAATATCGGCCAGATTCTGCCCGGCGGCATTCTGGCGGACATTCATGTCTATCAGTTCGACGACGAACACCGGCTGAAAGTGGCCACCGAAGCCAAGCGGGCCATGTACCGCAACGGCGACTGGCTGCTGGAAGACGTGCGCCAGAGCCGGGTGGGCGCCGACGGTGTGCAGGTCCGCCATCTGCAGAAGCTTGCCTGGAAGACGCTGATCAGCCCCGGCCTGCTCAGGTTGGTCATGGTCCGGCCCGAGAACCTTTCGGCCCGGGAACTGCTGCGCTATATCGACTACCTGCGCAACAACGGACTGAACGCGGGGCGCTATCGACTGGCGTTCTGGATGCGCCTGGCAGCACCCTTGTCCGGCATGGTGATGCTGTTCCTGTCCATTCCCTTCGTGTTCGGGCCACTGCGTTCTGCGGCCATGGGTCAGCGCCTGGTGGTGGGCGTACTGGTGGGTGTGGGGTACTACCTTTTCAGTCAGATGGTGAGCCACCTGGGGCTGGTGTACGGATTCAACGCGGCATTGAGTGCGTTTACACCGCCGTTGGTGTTCTTCCTCGGCGGCATGGCCGTATTGCGTCGCGTACGCTGACCCTTCAGTGTTCCTGGCCGTCCGGCGCCGGTCCGGGCGGCAGCACGTTTACCACCACCGTGTTGGCATAGCGGTCATGCCAGGTGAGTCGGTCAGCGTCGACCCATACCCACAGAAAGTCCAGCGCCACCAAGACGCCCCAGCAGATCAGCGCGATCTCGAAGACCTTGTCGGGGACGTACATCACCACCGCCAGAAGCAGCACCGGTGCGAACCTGAGCAGCGCCTGGGTCCATGAGATGGGGCCGCCGTCCCGGCGCTGTACGCGAATCCTCCACGCCCGCATCCCGACCGTCTGGCCGCCATGGGTCCAGAACCAGGCGAAAAAGAAATAGGTGACGAAAAACAGCCAGGCCTGGTTGAGCGGATTGCCCGCCGGCACGGCCTTGCCCCCGTTGACCGCCAGTGCGATGGCCGAAGCGAGCACCAAGACGGCGAACAGCACCAGGCCGTCGTACACCATGGCGGCCAGACGCCGTGCAAGGCCGGCCGGTTGCGGCGCGGCGCGGGGGGGGGCGGAATCAGCCATCAATGCAAGTCCGGGGCGAGAACAGCAAACCCGCCAAGAATAACCACCCGGCCCGGAAAGGCGCAATGGTGGCAACACGCAGCCGGGTATGGTAAGAACGATTTGACATTCAAATAACAATAACCACTGAGAGGGAGTGGAGGTGAAATGTCAATCGTTGCTGAACTTTCCAATCTGAAAGGGGTGTTTGCGGCAGGCGAGTATTCCTATCGCGGCGACCGCTTTACCTACAAGGGGCAGCTCGACGAGGAACAGGCGCGAATGGCGTCCATCATGTGCCGCGCAACGACCATGGGTGTGCACATGCAGGCGGACATTCTCGGCGCATACTGCGGTGACCAGTGCGCGTTCACGCCCTCGCGGGGCTGGGTGGTGCGCGGTCCCAAGTTCACGGTGTGCGTGATGGCCAACGTGTTCTGCTTTCTGGACAACGCCAATGCGTCCATGAACGACATCATCGGGCTCATGTACCGGCGGCTGGCCGACATCGAGGCGATCGTCTGAGCGAAGAAGGCAAGGGGACGGGGAGGAATACCAATGAGCAGTCTTGAACAGTTGATGGAATTGCCTGGAGCGCTGGCGGCGTTCGAATTTTCCGACCGCGGGGAGCTGCGCGAGCATCGCATTGCCGAGGGCAACGACTTGACGCCCGATACTCTGGATCTACTGTGCCACGTGTGCGTGGCCAACATTTCCATTGCCACCATGCAGGCACGGGGTTGGGAGAAGATGACCGGTGCCCAGGGCTTCTATCCAATCGACGGCTTTACCATGATCGGTTTCGATTGGTCGGCGGTGGCCAGCGGCAACCGTGGGGTCGTGCTTCGCAATGAAGCGGCCGATTATCAGGCCGCCTACGGCGCCTTGCCGGGGTAAGGGGGCGGTATGATCAAGAGAATGCTTGCCCTGGACGGCGTCGCTGTGGTTTGTCAGTTTCGTGACGACGGAGTGCTGGTGCAGGGTTACGGGATGCTGGACGACGAGCAGATGGTGAAGCTGGCCAAGTTCGCCCACGACTATAAGCGTATGGTCCAGGGCAACGCCGACCAGCTTTCCATGTTCACCCAGACCCGGGGCTGGACTCCGCCGCGAGGCTGGATCGTCCGCGGCAAGGACAACACGGTGTGCAGCGTGGGCAATGTGGTCTGCCTGGTGGCCAACGCCGAGGCCTCGGTCACCGAGGTGATGGGCGAGCTGGCCGATGTGGCCCATGACTGACAGGCGCCATTCAGCCGGCGGGTAGGCCTGCCGGCTGGTGATCCGCGGAGTCGGTGCAGGGGCGGCCCTGCACCGCCAGGGTTCCCGAACGCCCGTCCACGGTGCCCGCCACCAGCTCGCAGGCGGGGATGTCATCGGGACTTGCCAGGCGTGCGGCGGCGTAGCGGTCCAGGCGCACGAAGCTCACATCCGCGGCGCGAGCCTGTTGCAGCAGGTCCTCGAACAGCTGGAGTTTGGCCATGCCTTCGATCTCGGCATGGGCAGTGAGCACGTTGAGCCGGTCGCCGCTCAACATTTCCAGGTAGTGCTGTACCAGGCGCGTTTCCGGATACTCGGGGCGCCCCAGCAACTCGTCCAGGGTGGGTAGAGTGGTGGGGATCTGCAGGGTGCGGTAGCGCCGGGCGCCGGCACAGGGAAAGAACGGCTCGTTTCCGCGGGCGTCGCTGGCGTAGCTGAAACCGGCCTCGTCATAGGCGCACAGACTGGCCGCGTTTGCCTGCCAGCCCGCCGCTCCCGCGGTGCGGGCCGGCTCGGCGAATATGCGTTCGAATTCCTGTCGGGCCTTACCCAGTTCGGCGACCACCTGGTCGGGTCTCATGCGGGCCAGACCATCCTGCCAACGGATGTGGTCGTAGCAATGGATCCCCACCTCATGGCCCGCGTCCCTGACGGACCGCATCAATGCGCCGTGGCGGCGTCCTATGTGGGGACCCGGCAGCAGTACGCCGTTCATGAGGGTGCGCAGTCCGTAGGTGCTGACCACGCTGGTGCGTACCACCTTGCCGAAGAAGCCGGGCCGGAAGATGCGCTTGATGGCCCGGCCCGTATTGTCCGGCCCCAGGGAGAACAGGAAAGTCGCCTGAATTCCCAGCCGCTCCAGCAACGCCACCAGATTCGGGACGCCGATACGGGTGCCCCGCTCGGTATCCACGTCGACCTTGATGGCGAGCTGTGGCTGGGTCATTGCGCGGTGCTATCCGAGCCCCCGGTGTCGGCCTGCCGTGAGTAATAGTCCAGCGTCTTGCGCAAGGCCGTCTCCAGGTCGATCTTCGGCGACCAGCCCAGATGGCGCTTGGCGTTTTCGATGGACGGGACGCGGGTCATGATGTCCTGATAGCCGCTGCCGTAGTAGCTTTCCGATTCGGTGGTGACCAGCCGGACCTTGTCCGCCCGTTCGCTCCACTGGGGATACTCGCGTATCAGCCTGACCAGGGTTTCGGCAAGGTCCTTCACCGACATGTCGTTGGCCGGATTGCCGATGTTGAAGATACGGCCTTCGGCACAGTTGTCCTGGTTCTCGATGATGCGGAGCAGGGCGTCGATGCCGTCGTCGATATAGGTGAAGCTGCGCCGCTGGCTGCCGCCGTCCACCAGCAGAATATCCTTGCCGTGCAGAATATTGCTGATGAACTGGGTCAGCACACGGGAGCTGCCTTCCTTGGGCTCGAGCACGTCGTCCAGCTTCGGGCCGATCCAGTTGAACGGACGGAACAGGGTGAAACGCAGACCATGTTGCTGGCCGTATGCATAGATGACCCTGTCCAGAAGCTGTTTGGAGCAGGAGTAGATCCAGCGCTGCTTGTGGATGGGGCCCAGTACCAGGTTCGAGTTTTCCTCGTCGAACTGACTGTCGGGGCACATCCCGTAGACTTCGGAGGTGGAGGGGAACAGCACCCGCTTGCCGTAGCGTACGCACTGACGCACGATGTCCAGGTTCGCCTCGAAGTCCAGCTCGAACACCCGCAGCGGATCCTGAACATAGGTGGCGGGTGTGGCGATGGCCACCAAGGGCAGCACGACGTCGCACTTCTTGACGTGATACTCGATCCATTCCCGATTGATGGTGATATCGCCCTCGACGAAATGGAAGCGGTCGTGGCCCAGGCTCTCGCCGAGCTTGTCACAGGCCATGTCCATTCCGTAGACCTCCCAGTCCCGCTCCTTCAGTATCCGCTCGGTCAGGCTGTTGCCGATGAAACCATTAACGCCGAGAATCAGGATCTTCATTGGTGTGACGCCCTCCAGGGGTGCTGTCGTTCAAAAAAAGTTGCCCAGGCGCTGACCGATGCGCAGACCCGCATCGAATCGTTCGTCGGAACGCCGTTGGCGGTCATTTTCCCATTGCCACTGCCGTACCCGCAGGCTGCCCCGGCCGCAGGCGATGCATAGCGGTGCCGTCCCGGTCACTTCGCCGGGTTCGGTGCCGGCCCCATCTTGGTCAACGGGTTCGGCCCACCAGATATAGAAGCGGCGGTCTCCGACCTCTGTAAATGCGCCGGGGTAGGGGTGGGTGACCGCCCGTACCAGGTTGAAGACCGTATGTGCGTCGCACCGCCAGTCGATGCGCCCGTCGTCCGGCCGCCGGCCTTTGACCACGGTGGCGCCGGCCTCGTCCTGGGGGCGGGATCGCACCCGGCCGTTCAGCAGGTCGTCCAGCTGGCGGGCGATGACCTTCCTTGCCGCACCCACGATGCCGTCGTAGACCTCGCGGATGCTGTCCGCGGGACCGATGGCTACCGGTTCCTGGTCGACAATGTCTCCGGCGTCCGCCCGTGCCACCATGCGGTGCAGGGTGACGCCGGTTTGCGTTTCGCCGAACACCAGCGCCCAGTTCACCGGCGCCCGTCCCCGGTACTTTGGCAGCAGTGAGCCGTGCAGGTTGTATGCGCCCAGGGCCGGCATGTCGACGATGGCCGTGCCGATGAGATCCCGGTAATAGAACGACAGCAGCAGATCGGGCTGCAGGTCGCGGATGCGCTGGGTCCATTGCGGCGTGTTCACGGACGCCGGTGTATGAACGGCGATGTCATGGGCAGCGGCCAGTGCCGCCACCGAGCGGAACCAGATGTTTTCCCCGGCGGCGTCCGCGTGGGTGAATACGGCCGCCGGCCGTACCCCGCGGCAGATCAGTTCCTGCAGGCAGACATACCCCACGTCCTGGTAGGCGAACACCAGGACCCGCGGGGTGCCGCCCGCTTCATTCATCGGGTTTCTCCAGCACCGTGCGGATCATGAAACCGGGGCGGTTGCGCACCTGTTCGTAGATTCTGCCCACGTACTCTCCGATCACCCCAAGGCCGAAGATCACGATGCCCACCAGGAAGAACAGGATGGCCAGCAGGGTGAACACGCCCTGGGCTTCAGGCCCCACCACCAGCCGGCGGATGGCCAGGTAAAACACGAACAGCCCGCTCATCAGGGCGACCAGCATCCCGAACATGGTGAATATCTGCAGCGGCACCAGCGAAAACCCGGTCATCAGGTCGAAGTTCAGGCGGATCAACTTGTACAGACTGTACTTGGACGTTCCGGCCGCGCGGGCGGCATGGGCCACTTCCACTTCAGTGGGGTGGCTGGAGAAGCTCAGGGCCAGGGCGGGGATGAAGGTGGAACGCTCTCCGGTTCGTACGATGCAGTCCACCACTTCCCGTCGATAGGCGCGCAGCATGCAGCCCTGGTCGCGCATACGGATATGGGTGGTGTGTTCCCTGACACGGTTTATGGCCCGTGACGCATAGCGTCGGAACCAGGTGTCCTGACGGGCCCGCCGATAGCCCCCAACCACGTCGTGGCCGGCCTCGATCTGCGCGACCAGCCTGGGTATCTCCTCCGGCGGGTTCTGCAGATCGGCATCCAGGGTCACCACCACCTCGCCCCGTACCCGCTCGAAGGCCGCCATGATGGCCTGGTGCTGACCGAAGTTGCCGTTGAACTCGATGACCCGTACCTGGTGAGGCCTTTGTTCGTGAAACTGCGCCAACAGCATGCCGGAACGGTCGCGGCTGCCGTCGTTGGTGAACCAGATCTCGTAGGGCTTGTCCAGCGCGTCCAGGGTGGCGGTCAGGCGGTCGAACAGGGGCTGCAGGTTATCCTGTTCGTTGTAGACGGGTACGACGATGCTCAGGTACGGATGCATGGTTCAGCTCTTTGCGAAAATCCCGGACATGGCGGCGATCACGCGATCCTGATCGGCATCGGTCATGCCGGGAAACAGGGGCAGACTGACGATGCGATCGCCGATGCGTTCGGCAGTCGGGAAATCGCCCGCTGCGAAGCCGAAGTGCTCGCGATAATACGGATACAGGTGCACCGCTCGATAATGCAGTCCGGTCCCGATGTTACGGGATTTCATGGCCGCCATGAATGCGTCCCGGTCCATACCGGCCGCTTGCGGGTCGATCAGGGGCGTGTACAGATGCCATGCATGACGGCAGGGATAGGCCGGAGCGGCGGGCAGTGCGAGCTGCGGCCACCCATCGAAAGCGCGCTGGTAGCGCTGCGCCAGTTCGGTGCGCCGGGCGATGAAACCATCCAGCTCGGGCAGTTGATGCAGCCCCAGAGCGGCCTGCATGTCCATCATGTTGTACTTGTAGCCGGGCATGATGATTTCGTAGTGCTGGCTGCCGGTCTTGCCGAACCGGTTCCAGGCTTCACGGTCCATGCCGTGGAAGCGCAGCAGCGCCACCTTGTCCGCCAGCTCGTCGTCGCGGGTGGTGATGCAGCCGCCCTCGCCGGTGGTCATGTTCTTGTTGGGATGGAAACTGAACACCTGGGTGTCGCCGAACGACCCGATGCGCCGGCCCTTGTACTCGGTGCCGATGGCGTGGGCTGCGTCTTCGATGACCCGCAGGTTGCGTTCCTGCGCCAGCGCGTAGAGCGGATCCAGGTCCACCGGCAGGCCCGCGAAATGCACGGGCACGATGGCCCGGGTGCGTTCGTTGATGGCGTCAGCCAGGCGCGACACATCAATGTTGAAGGTATGCGGATCCACATCCACCAGCACCGGCCTGGCGCCCGCCAGCACGATGGTGTTGAGAGTCGCGGCGAAGGTCAGCGGCGTGGTGATGACTTCGTCGCCGTCCTGCAGGTCCAGCGCCAGCAGCGCCAGATGCAGGCCCGCGGTCGCTGATGACAGGGCGAGCACGCGGGGCGCTCCCAGATAGCCGGCAAGGGCTTCCTCGAAGCGCTTGACCCTTGGGCCGGTGGTGATCCAGCCGGACTCCAGACAGGCGACCACTTCCTCGATGGCGGCGCGGCTGATGGATGGGCGTGAGAAGGGCAGGAACTCGTCGCTCATGGCGCTGGGCTGCTCCTCAGTGTGGACCGGCGCCGGCCGGCTGGTTGGTGAGCAGCACATGGTAGGCATTGCGGGCCAGCACGCGGTAGCGTCCGTGGGCGCCTTCGACCAGTTGCTGATAGTCTCCGGCATTGGCGAACACGTAGACTGCGCGGTCGCTGTTCCACAGCTTCCAGAACTGGGCCGTGTCAATCATCCAACCGCTGGTGTCCTGGTATTTTGAGCCGAAGGTCAACTCGTTCTTCCAGTTGACGATAATCACCCGGCGCTGCAAATACACCGGCAGTTCCTGGAAGTAGGTGTTATAGGTCACCACCGCATCGTCCGGCTTCAGCTCCGGCTTTATCATCTCGGCCATGGCTCGCACCGACCATTTCGGATCGAGGCCGGTCAGCGCGTGGCCCACCACGGTGTGAAACCCTCCGAACAGCACCGCCATGCTGACCAGCGCGACATCCAGCCGGGCCCGGCGGGCCAGCAGATAGGGGACAATGCTGGCAACGGCCAGCACTACCGCCATCAGGTAGATCTGCGAAGTGCCCACCATGCGGTTGAACTCCAGCGCGCTGTGGCTTCGCGCCAGTCCGTTGGGCAGCATAGCGATGGCAACCGCCCCGGCCAGGCCCAGCAGTGCCAGCACGGCCAGGGGGCGGCGCACCGCGCCGGCGGCGGGTTGTTGCGCCAGCCAGCGCCCGATCAGCAGGGCGAGGGCCGGAAAGATAGGCAGGATGTAGGGCACCAGCTTGGACTTCGACAGGGAGAAGAACACGAAGATCAGCACTGCCCACAGCACGAGGAACAGCGTTTCCTTGTGCTCTTTGCGCCGGCCCCAGGATTCGGGCAGGCCCTTCCATACAGCCTGGAACATGAAAACAGTCCAGGGCACCATGCCCAGCAGCAGGATGGGGATGAAGAACCAGTCCGGCTGGTAGCGGTGCGCACTCATGGTCAGATAGCGCAGGAACTGTTGCTGGATGAAATAGAAGTAGGGGAACTCCGGATTGGCGATGCTCACCAGCACGTGCCACGGCGTGGCCACCACCAGATAGATCAGCAGTCCGGAGGGCAGGTAGATGCTGCGCAGCAGACGCCATTCGTTGAGCAAAGCCATCCACACAAGGATGACCAATCCCGGCAGCGCGATGCCGATCAGGCCCTTGGTGAGAGTGGCCAGCGCCATGAAGACGTAGAAGGCCCAGAGATAGTTTCGCCGGGTCGGCCCCGGCGGCCCGCGTACGCCCAGCAGGAAGGTCAGCATGGCCGCTGCCATCAGAATGGAAACGGCCATGTCCAGGATGATGGCCCGTCCCAGAAAGTAGTAGAGCAGGCTGGTGGCCAGCACCATGGCCGACAGCAGTCCGGCGCGTCGCCCGAACATCTGGCGCCCCGCCCCGTACACCATCAGACTGCCGAACAGGGCGAACAGGACGGGCCAAAGGCGCAGGTCCCACTGATGGAGGCCGAATACCTTTATGGAGGCAGCCTGCAGCCAGTAGAACAGGGGCGGCTTCTCGAAATACTTGACCCCGTCCAGGTGGGGGGTGACGTAATTGCCGCTGACCACCATTTCGCGGGGTATTTCGGAATACCGACCTTCGTCCGGGTTCCATATCGCCCGCTGGCCCATCTGGAACCCGAGATACAGACCCAGCAGCAGCGTCAGCAGCAACAGATCGCGCAGCCAATGGCCGCGGTCGGGGGCCGGCGATGCCCCAGTGGCCTGCTCGTGGTCAGTTCTCGACATTACGGTTCACCGGCGGCCCGGCCTGAAGGCGGGCTGCGATCTGACAAAAATGAGAATTGTACCGGCGGTTGAAGCCCCCAAGCCAGCCCCGGTTTTAGCCGGTGGTGGCCGGATCGCGAGTCGGGTATCCGGTACCCTTCTCAGGGGACGGGTTGCCACCGACGTGAACCGGCTCAACATGTCGCCATAGGGTTGCGGGGAAGCAGGGCTGTGGGCCGAGGCCGGATTGCCGGCCGTGGTTCTGCGCCCGGGGCGCCATGTGGACGTCGGTCGCCGGGCGCTTCCGAAGCGGCGGGAATGGCGCTCCCACGGGGAATCGAACCCCGGTTTTCGCCGTGAGAGGGCGACGTCCTGGACCGCTAGACGATGGGAGCGAAGCCTGGTCCGCGATCTGCACGCGAATCGAAGGGATGGTATTATACGCGCCAGTTTTGATTCCACAAGTGGAGCGCTGTGACCAGCGAAGAGAAGACACCGGAGTATGCCGCCGAGCCCGCCGTGATCGCGCGCCCCGAGCACACCATCTCGAGGGCCAGCATCAGCCCGAATGCGGTCAAGGTGCTCTATCGCCTCCACAACGCCGGTTACCAGGCCTACCTGGTGGGCGGCGGCGTGCGCGATCTGCTGCTCGGGCGCGAGCCCAAGGATTTCGACGTGGGCACCGACGCCCATCCCGAGCAGGTTCGGCAACTGTTTCGCAATTGCCGCCTGATCGGGCGTCGTTTCCGCCTGGCCCACGTGGTGTTCGGCCGTGAAGTGATCGAGGTGGCCACCTTCCGGGCCCTGTACGCGCCCGACGAGGATGACGAGGAAGAGGAAGACGACGGACAGGCTCGGCGCATCGAGAACGGTCGCATCCTGCGCGACAATGTCTACGGCACCCTCGAGGAAGATGCCTGGAGGCGGGACTTCACCGTCAACGCCCTGTATTACAACATCGCCGACTTCTCTGTCGTGGATTACGTCGGCGGCATGGCGGATCTCAAGGACGGGGTGCTGCGGTTGATCGGCGACCCGGAACGCCGCTATCGCGAGGATCCGGTGCGCATGCTGCGCGCCGTACGCTTTGCCGCCAAGCTGGGCTTTCGTATCCATCCGGACAGCGAGGGGCCGCTTTGGGAACTGGGCCACCTGCTGAGAGAAATGCCGCCGGCCCGCCTGTACGAGGAGATACTCAAACTGTTCATGTCCGGTGCCGCCCTGCCGAGCTATGAGCTGCTGCGCCATTACGATCTGTTCGATCACCTGTTCCCGTTCACCGAGGAGGCCCTTGCCCAGGAGACGCAAGGCTTTCCCCAGACGCTGCTTGCCAAGGCCCTTGCCAACACCGATGCGCGGGTGAATGCGGACAAACCGGTGACGCCTGCGTTCCTGTTCGCGGCTCTGCTGTGGGCTCCAATGAGCCGTTGGCTGACCCGTTTCCGCGAGGAGGGCATGACCGAAGCCCAGGCGATCCAGTCGGCAGGCCGCCAGATCGTGAGCGATCAATGCCGGCATGTTTCGCTGCCCAAGCGGTTCAGCCTGCCCATGCGCGAGATCTGGGCGCTGCAGCCCCGTTTCGAACAGCGCACCGGCAAACGCCCGCAGCGGCTGCTGGGCAACCCGCGCTTTCGGGCCGCCTACGATTTCCTGTTGCTGCGCGGCGAAAGTGGCGAGGTCCCGGAGGAACTCTGTCAGTGGTGGACGGAATTCCAGACCCTGGAACCGGAGGAACGGGATCGGCGTACCGAAGGCGGGGCGCCACGCAAACGCCGGCGTCGGCGTTCGCCGCGCCGGGCTTCCGGGGAGGCGGCCGGTTGAGCCTGAGCAGGGCTTATATCGGGCTGGGCAGCAATCTGCAGGATCCGGCGGCGCAGGTGCGCCGTGCACTTCAGGCGCTGGATGCGCTGCCCAATACCCGCTTGGGCCCGGTATCGGCGCTGTACCGCAGTCCGCCCATGGGTCCGCCGGACCAGCCCGACTATATCAATGCGGTGGCGGCGCTGGACACGACTCTGCCGCCGCTGACCCTGCTCAAGCATCTGCAGGCCATCGAAGCCGCCCACAAGCGTGTGCGCGGCCGGCATTGGGGACCCCGTACGCTGGATCTTGATCTGCTGCTGTATGGAGATCTGGAACTGGGCGAGGACGGTCTTACCGTGCCCCATCCGGGGATGCATGAGAGGGCATTCGTGCTCTACCCATTGGCGGAGATTGCACCGCACCTGCGGATTCCGGGGCGCGGATCGCTGGACGACCTGTTGCAGGCATGTCCCCGTGCGGGTCTGGAAAAGGTGGAAGGGGCATGACGCAGAGCGATCCCGATTACATCGTGGTGGAAGGACCGATCGGGGTAGGCAAGACCAGCCTCGCCAGGCGCCTTGCCAAGAGCTTCGGCAGCGAGTTGCTGTTGGAAGGGGCCGAAGAGAATCCGTTCCTCGAGCGTTTCTACCAGAACCCCCGCGAAGGTGCCCTGCCGACCCAGCTGTTCTTTCTGTTCCAGCGCGCCCGTCAAATGCAGGAGCTGCGCCAGCATGATCTGTTCCGGCCGGTGCGGGTGTCCGACTTTCTGATGGAGAAGGACAGGCTGTTTGCGCGGCTGACGCTGGACGATCAGGAGTACAAGCTCTACGAGCAGGTCTACGCCAGCCTCACGGTGGACGCCCCGGTACCGGATCTGGTGATTTACCTGCAGGCACCGGTGGAAGTGCTGCGCCGGCGCATCGCCAGGCGCGGCATCGCCCACGAACAGCGCATCGAAATCGCGTATCTGGAGCGTTTGTCGGACGCCTATACCACCTTTTTCCACCATTACAGCGATGCTCCCCTGCTGATTGTCAACGCGGCGGAGATCAACCTGGTGGCCGGCGATGCCGACTACGGCATGCTGCTCGATCGCATCCGCTCGGTGCGCAGCGGGCGGCACTATTTCAATCCCGCCCCGGTTTCCCTGTAAACTGACACATTCGCCGCACACCGGCCGTGCCTGCGTGGATGGGCCGGCCGCCGGCTCCCCGGGCGGAATACGCTGACCATGACGACCGATAACTCGCGACAACCCGTGACCCTCGCCGAGCTTGCCCGCATGAAGCAGGCGGGCGAGAAGATCGCCTGTCTGACCGCCTACGACGCCAGTTTCGCCGGCCAGGCGCAGACGGCCGGGGTGGATGTGCTGCTGGTGGGCGATTCGCTGGGCAATGTGGTGCAGGGGCGCGATTCCACGCTGCCCGTCACTCTGGCGGATATGATTTACCACGGCGCCTGCGTGGCCCGCGGCGCCGGCCGTGCCCTGCGGGTCGTGGACATGCCGTTCATGACCTACGCCGGGCCCGACAAGGCCCTCGACAATGCGGCCCGCTTGATGGCCGAGGGCGGGGCCCATATGGTCAAGCTGGAAGGCGGAGCGGTGGTTGCGGACGTTGTGCAGGCGTTGACCACGCGCGGCATACCGGTGTGCGGGCATCTGGGATTGCTGCCCCAGTCCGTCCACAAGCTGGGTGGCTACCGGGTGCAGGGGCGGGACGCCGACACGGCACAGACCATCGTCGCCGACGCCCTGGCTCTGGAGCGGGCCGGCGCGGGGTTGCTGGTTCTGGAATGTGTGCCGGCGGAACTGGCCGCGCAGATCACGGACCGGCTTTCCATTCCCGTGATCGGTATCGGGGCCGGTGCCGCCTGCGACGGTCAGGTGCTGGTGCTCTACGACATGCTGGGCGTCACGCCCGGCAGACGTCCGCGCTTCGTCAAGGACTTCCTGGTCGGGCACGACAGCGTTTCCGCAGCGCTGCAGAGCTATGTCCAGGCGGTCAAATCCGGTGCCTTCCCGGGCCCCGAGCACAGCTACTGATCGATTCCCCCGGTATGGAGACAGTCACGCAACTGGATGCCCTGCGCCGGCTTATCGGGCAGTGGCGCGAGGAGAATGTGCGGGTTGGATTTGTGCCCACCATGGGCAACCTGCATGACGGCCATCTGGCCCTGGTGGCGCGTGCCAGGGCGCTGTGCGAGCGGGTGGTTGCCAGCGTATTCGTCAATCCGCTCCAGTTCGGGCCGGGTGAGGACTATGCCGCCTATCCCCGCACCCCCGGGGACGACGAACGGGCCCTGCGGGGCGCGGGGACCGACCTGTTGTTTCTGCCCGCCGTCGAAGTGATGTACCCGGGCGGAGCGTCGGCGGTCACTCGCATCGAGGTGCCTGAGCTGGGCTCCGGGCTGGAAGGGGCTGCGCGCCCCGGCCACTTTGCCGGCGTGGCCACCGTGGTGGGAAAGCTGTTCAACATGGTCCAGCCGGATGTGGCGGTCTTCGGCGAAAAGGATTTCCAGCAACTGCTGGTGGTGCGCCGCATGGTGGCGGACCTGTGCTGGCCGGTGGAGGTGGTGGGTGTGCCCACCGTCCGAGAGCCCGACGGTCTGGCGTTGAGCTCGCGCAACCGCTATCTCACCGCCGAAGAACGGCAGCGCGCACCGCTTCTGCACCGTGTTCTGGCGCAGGTGGCGAGCCGCCTGCAGGCCGGGGGCCGGGACTACAGCGCCCTTGAAGCCGACGCCATGACCTCCCTGGCGGGAGGCGGGTTCGCGCCGGACTATGTCAGCGTGCGCCGTGCCGCCGATCTGTCTCAGCCGGCCGGCGATGCCGGTGAAGGGCTCGTGGTCCTGGGGGCGGCCCGGCTGGGTCGGACCCGCCTGATCGACAATGTCGCGGTATCAGTCAGTTAGGGAGAGCCGCCGGCGTGCGCATTGCGTGCTCTGGGGGGATCGCTGATAATAGGACGTTCCGGTCGATGAGAGCTGGAGCTGTTTCACCATGCAACTCACCTTGCTCAAAGCCAAGCTGCACCATGCCCGCGTGACCCATGCCGAGCTCGAATACGAGGGGTCCTGCGCTATAGACTCCGCCTTGCTCGAGGCCGCCGGCATCCGCGAGTACGAGCAGATCCATATCTACAACGTGGATAACGGCGAGCGGTTCGTGACCTACGCCATTCGTGCCGAGGAAGGTTCGGGCGTGATTTCCGTCAATGGTGCCGCCGCCCACAAGGCCAGCCCCGGCGACCGGGTCATTATCTGCACCTACGCTGTGCTCAGTCAGCAGGAAGCGGCGGCCTTCAAGCCAACCTTGGTGTACCTCGACGCCGCCAACCGCATCAGCCATTGCCGTAACGCCATCCCCGTTCAGGTCGCCTGACCTGTCCCCCTGCGATCCGCTTGACCGGCGTGTCAGCCGGTATTGCGCTGCCCGCCGGCGATGGCGTTGATCGAGCGCAGCAAGGGATCGCGCCAGTGTTCGCGCTGCTCCTCCGGTACCACCGTATCCCGGTAACGCTTGAGCAGTACCAGTTGAATGTGGTTGAGCGGGTCCAGGTAGGGATTGCGCCGTGACAGCGACAGAAACAGGGCCGGATTTTCCTCCAGCAGCACCTGCGTGTGGGCTACGTTCAATACCTGGGTCAGCGTGCGCTGATATTCGTCTCGGATCCGTCGGTATATCTGTCCGGCGGACTCGGCGTCCTTGGCCAGGGTGCTGGCGTATTCCCACGCGGTGTTCATCTCGGCCTTGAAAAGCGACATCTGCGTGTTGCTTAGCAGAGCGCGGAAGAACGGCCATTCCCGGTACATGGTCTGCAGCTTCGCCAGCCGTTCGGGACTGTTGCCGCGCCAGGTTTCGAGGGCGTAGCCCAGCCCGTACCAGGCCGGCAGCGTGTGGCGTGATTGGGCCCAGCCGAACACCCAGGGTATGGCCCGGATGGAGGATTTCGAACGGTCGGCGCGAGCCCGATGGGAAGGCCGCGAGCCGATGTTCAGCAGCGCGATTTCGTTGACCGGCGCCACTTCGTAGAAGTAATCCAGGAAGCCCTCGGTGCGGTCGGTGAGGTCGCGATAGGCCTCTTCGCCCAGCCGCGCAAGCTCGTCCATGATGCCCAGGTAGTCCTTACGGTCCGGTCCCGCCGGCTGCACGATGCTGCGACTGGCCTTGAGCAGCCCGGTCAGGCCCATGGTCAGCTCATAGATGGCCGTTTCCGCATTGCTGTACTTGTACGACAGCACTTCGCCCTGCTCGGTGAACTTGATCTGACCGTGCACCGTCCCGGGGGGCTGCGCGAGGATGGACTCGTGGGTCGGTCCGCCGCCTCGCCCG
This sequence comes from uncultured Gammaproteobacteria bacterium, assembly GCA_964571225.1. Lineage (GTDB taxonomy): Bacteria > Pseudomonadota > Gammaproteobacteria > DATFLG01 > DATFLG01 > DATFML01. The sequence goes on along the minus strand of CAZNBB010000002.1, from coordinate 13,431 downwards.
ATGGTGCCGCCGCGGCCGTGGAACAGGCGGCAGTCAATGCCGCGCTCCTCGGTGATCTTGATGATCTTCTTCTGGGCCTCGTACAGGTTCCAGGCCGAGGCCAGAATGCCGCCGTCCTTGCACGAATCCGAATAGCCGAGCATGACTTCCTGCAAGTTGCCCGATGCGGCCAGCAGGGCCCGGTACACGGGGGTGTCGAGCAGCCGCGTCAGTACCTGCTCGACATGGGCGAGGTCCTCAATGGTCTCGAACAACGGGCTGACCTGGATCTGGCACGACCAGCCGTCGGCGGTCTTTCCCACCAGTCCGGCGAGACGTGCCAGGAACATCACTTCCAGCACGTGACTTGCGCTGTGGGTCATGGATATGACGTAGGTGCCGAATGCGCGCGGGCTGACATCCTCGCGCATGCGCCGCATGACATCGAAGACTTCCAGGGTCTCGCGGGTGCGAGTGTCCAGCGAACTGCGATCCAGGTCCGGGGTCTCCTGGGCTGCAATCGCGTCGGCAAGCGCCCGCACGCGCTCGTCTTCGTCCATGGCCTGATAGTCCAGTGCGCCGGGAAAACGAGAAAGCAACTCGGCAACCGCCTCGGTATGGCGGGTGGATTCCTGGCGGATATCCAGTTGCATGAGATAGAAGCCGAAGGTCTCCACCAGCCGGATCAGGTCTTTCAGCTCCCGGTCGGCGACCTTTTCGTCGCCATGCTGGCGCAGCGAGTCGCGGATCAGGTAGAGCTCTTCCAGCAGTTCCGCTTCCGATCGGTAACGGTGGTCGGTGCTGCCCTGGGCAGGATTGTCCTGCTCGTCCAGCAGCCGGATCACTTCGCGCAGGTTCTGGCGCAGCCGGTAGCGCATGACGTAGAGCTTGCGTCGATAGGGCTCGTGGCTGAAGCGTCGCGGATGGTCTCCGAAGGCCTTCGGGAAACGTTCCTCGTCGGCCTGGATGCTGGCCAGCAGGGCGTCGGATGGCTGGCACAGCAAGATCGAGTGGGTCAGCAGATGACCCAGCGCCTCGGTGCGACGCAGGTATTCGCACAGCGCTTCGCGCATCTGCAGGCGCAGTGCGAGCACTGTGGTTTCCGGTTTGACGTTCGGGTTGCCGTCGCGATCGCCTCCGATCCAGGAGCCGAAGCGCAGCATGCTGGGCACCTTGATGGCCGAGGCTCCGTCTGGGCCGGCGCCGTAAATGCGCGCCATCGCTTTTTCCAGGTTGCGATAGGTGGCCGGCACGGCGGTAAACAGACTTTCGCGAAAATAGAACAGGCCGTTGCGGATTTCGTCCCGCACCCGCGGGCGGTGGATGCGGACTTCGTCGGTCTTCCAGAGAATCTGGATCTGCGTGCGCAGATCGTCGATGACCTGTTCGCGCTCTTCCTTGTTGAGACGCGCGTCGTACAACTGCTCGCTGGTCACGAAAATGCGCCGCAGTGCCTCCATAATGGTGCGGCGTTTGGATTCTGTGGGGTGGGCCGTGAAGACCGGCACGTAGCAGGTCTGGTCGAGCAGACTCTGCAGCTGCTCGCGATTCATGTCCTCGGTGTTGAACTCCCGCAGTGTGTCGTCGAAGGAGCCTCGCCACAGGGGACCGCCGGAGCGGATGGCACGTCGGCGCTGACGATGCTGGAAAGCTTCCTCGGCGATGTTCACCAAGCTGAAGTAGACGTTGAAAGCCCGCACCACATGGGTAAGAACATCGGGTTCGAGACGTTCGATCATGGTGGCCAACCGCAGGCGCAGGCGGGGGCTTTCCTCCTGGCGCAGCCGGATATACCCCTTGCGCAGTGCTTCGACGGCCGCGAGGACCTTGCCGCCGGCCTGGTCCCGCAACACATTCCCGAGCAGGTTGCCGAACAATCGCACCCTGGCCCGCAGTTCCTTATCCCGCGGCGGCGGCTCGACTCCCAGGTTTTCTTTGCGCTTCGGTGACATAGACATAAAAAAAGCCACGATGGAGACGCGGCATACAGGGCCAAGGGACCACAATTATAACCCGTCCGGGTGCCCGCTTGCCTAGGGGGCTGATATCAAAGCCCGGTTGGGCCTCGAATTTCGGTGGCAGCGCCGGTCGTCGGTCGCGCGCCTGGCGGGAAATGGATGGCAGGCACCGATGCTGCCATGAAGGAGCGTGAATTCCCGGCTAAGCGGACGTGACCGCGGCGGATTCCAGCGCCCGGCGATACAGGTCCAGGTAGCGTTCGGCACTTCGCGTCCAGCTGAAATCCTGAGCCATACCGGCGGTGATCAGCCGTCGCCACGCATCGGCGTTGCCATGCAGGATCAGGGCGCGGTCGATAGCGGCCAGCAGGGCTTGCGGTGTCGCATCGTCGAACACGAAACCGGTGGCCAGCCCTTCCTGCAGATTGAAAGCGTCGGCGTCGACCACGGTGTCGGCCAGCCCCCCGGTGCGCCGGACGATCGGTGCAGTGCCGTAGCGCAGGCTGTAGATCTGGTTCAGTCCGCACGGCTCGAAACGTGAGGGCATGAGAAAACCATCGGCACCCGCCTCTACCAGGTGAGCCAGCGATTCGTCGTAGCCGATCATGACGCCGATGCGCTGAGGATACTCTTTGCGGGCCGAGCGCACCGCATCCTCCAGCGCCTTCTGCCCGCTGCCCAGCAGTACGAGCTGCATGTCGCGCCGGGCCAGCTCCGGCAGGATACCAAGCAGCAGATCGATGCCCTTCTGCTCGACCAGCCGTCCCACATGGGCCAGCAGAGGCGTGTTTGCGTTGACGGGCAGATCGAAGCGCTTCTGCAACTCGGTCTTGTTGGCGGCTTTGCCTTCCAGGGAGCCGGCATCGTAGGGCCGGGCGATCAGCGCATCGTGGGCCGGGTCCCAGACGTCGTAGTCCACGCCGTTCAGTATGCCTTCCAGACGGTCCGCCCGATGGCTCAGCAGGCCCTGTAGACCGCAACCGAATTCAGGCGTAGCGATTTCCCGGGCGTAGGTGGGGCTGACGGTGGTCAGCCAGTCGGAAAACACCAGTCCACCTTTGATGAAGGACATGTGGGAAAAGAACTCCAGGCCGTCCATGACCCACCATTTGTATGGCAGGTTGAGGGACTGGAAGGTGGCCCAGTCGAACAATCCCTGGTACGAGAGGTTGTGGATGGTGAATACCGTTGCAGGACGGCGGTGTTCCTCGCTCAGCAGCGCCGGTACCAGACCGCTTTGCCAATCGTGGCAGTGGACAACATCGGCGCGCCAGTCCAGGCCCGCGCGATCCAGCGCGATTGCCACCGCTGCGCGCGCAAAGCAGGCAAAGCGCTGCGCATTGTCGGGCCAGTCCACCCCGTCCGGAGTGACGTACGGATTGCCGGGGCGCTCGAAGTAGAGCGGGTAGTCCACCAGATACACGGGCACGGACGAATCGGGCAATCGTCCTTCCAGCACGGTGACCGGCTCCGGCACATAGGGCAGCGTCAAGGTGGCGACGGTGCGTACGTCCCAGGCCCGCTCGCGAGCCTGCGGATACGCCGGCAGCACCAGGCGTACATCCTGCCCCATTTCGCCCAGGGCGTGGGGCAGACTTCCGCAAACGTCAGCCAGGCCGCCGGTCTTCACAAGCGGGTGCGCTTCGCTGGTGGCGAATAATACATTCATCCGGAATCTGCCGTTTCTCGAGGGCTTCGTGGGAAGGTCAGACGCAAAAGGGTGCGGCAACGTGCCATGGCACGTCAAGGCGCCGTGGTTGGCCTCGCGCGATGCTTGGTGTCTATACTTCCCCCAGCGTGCGCGGGACGGTGGCATGCTCTGTCGCAACAGGAGGTTTGCTTCTCCGCAGCGCTTTATCAAATCCGCAGCACCACACTAGGGAGACACGCAATGCGAATGGCAATGGTGGGGTTGGGCCGCATGGGCGCCAATATGGCGCGGCGTCTGTGCCGCAGCGGAATCGAAGTGGTGGGTTATAACCGCAGTGCCGACATTGTTGGTACGTTGGCAGCCGAAGAAGGATTGATCGCCGCCCAGTCCCTGGCCGACGCCGTGGAACAACTGAAAGCGCCGCGTATCCTGTGGCTGATGCTACCGGCGGGCGCGGTGACGGAACAGCATGTGGAAACCTTGTCGGAACTGCTCTCTGCGGGCGACATCGTGGTGGACGGAGGCAATGCGAACTACCACGACAGCCAGCGGCGCGGCGCATTGCTGGCCAAACGCGATATCCAGTTCGTCGACGCCGGGGTGTCCGGCGGCATCTGGGGGCTCGCCGAAGGCTACTGCGTGATGGCCGGTGGGGATCGACAGGCACTAGAGCTTCTGGAGCCGGCGCTGAAGGCGCTGGCGCCGGCGCCGGATCGCGGCTGGGCCCACGTCGGTCCGGTGGGTGCGGGCCATTTCACCAAGATGGTGCACAACGGCATCGAGTACGGAATGATGCAAGCCCTGGCCGAAGGGCTTGCGCTGTTGCGGGGCAAATCCGAGTTCGAGCTGGATCTGGCCCAGGTTTCGGAGCTTTGGCGCCATGGTTCGGTGGTGCGCAGCTGGCTGCTGGACCTGACGGCCGACGCGTTGCGGGACGACCAGGAACTGACCGACGTGGCGCCGGTGGTGGCCGATTCCGGCGAAGGGCGCTGGACGGCCGTGGAGGCAATCGATCAGGGTGTTGCCACGCCGGTGATGACCCTGGCCCTGGCCATGCGCTTCGCAAGTCAGGACCAGGAAGGCTACGCTAATCGCCTGCTCGCCACCATGCGCAACGCGTTCGGTGGCCATGCCATTGTTCGGCCGGAGTGATCGTTCACCCGATCTTGACGGTCCGATCTATCAGTCATCCAAATCGCGGAGAGTGAGCACATGCTCGAGCCGTGCACGTTTGTGATTTTCGGGGCGACGGGCAATCTGTCGTGCAACAAGCTGATGCCGGCGCTTTACCGGTTGGAGGAAGCCGGTCGGCTGCCGGCGGACATGGCCATCGTGGGGTTTGGCCGCCGCCAGTGGGACGATGCCGCCTGGCGCCAGGCGGTGCGCGAGTGGCTTCAGGATCGGGTGCGTCGTGGTGTGAACGAGGCGGTGTTCGAGCGCTTTTCCGCCAGACTGCGGTTCTTTTCGGGCAATCTCGGCGACGAAGGGGTATACCCGCGGCTGCGCCAGTATCTGGAAGACCGGCCTGACCTGCCCGGCAACCTGGTCTTCTACATGGCGATCCGTCCCGCCGATTTCAGTGTGGTCAGCCATCAGCTGGCGGTGGCCGGCCTCAACGAGCAGTCCAACGGATGGCGCCGACTGGTGGTGGAAAAGCCGTTCGGCTACGACCTGGAAAGCGCGGAAATACTCAACGAGCGCCTGCACAGGGATTTCACGGAGGAGCAGTTGTTCCGCATCGACCATTACCTGGGCAAGGGCACTGTCCAGAACATCCTGGTGTTTCGCTTCGCGAATCTGATGCTCGAGCCGCTGTGGAACCGCAACTACATCGACCACGTACAGATAACCCACTCCGAGTCGCTGGGTATCGACGGCCGCGCCGGGTATTACGACGAAGCCGGCGCCCTGCGGGACATGATCCAGAGCCATCTGCTGCAGATGCTGACCCTGGTGGCCATGGAGCCGCCGGCGAACCTGGACGCCGAGTCCCTGCGCGATGAGAAGGTCAAAGTGCTGCGCTCCATACGTCCCATTCCCCACAGCGCAGTCCATGCTCACGCGTTCCGGGCCCAGTACGTGCGGGGCGCCGTGCGCGGCGAGAAGGTACACGGCTATCAGGAAGAATCCGGAGTGGCCCAGGGCAGTACCACCGAGACCTATGCCGCGGTCAAGCTGTATATCGACAACTGGCGTTGGCGCTATGTGCCGTTCTACCTGCGCACGGGCAAGCGCATGGCCGCCAACAATTCCCTGGTCAGCATCCGTTTCAAGCATCCGCCCCAGCAGCTGTTCCGGGAGACGCCCATCGAGCAGCTCAAGCCCAACTGGCTGCTGCTGAATCTGCAGCCCAGCGAGTGTCTGCGCATGGAACTGCAGGTCAAGGAGCCCGGTCTGGAAATGCGCACCCAGACCACCCGCCTGGATGCCAGCTACTGTAGTGCGAACGAGTATGACCTGGACGCTTACGAGGCCCTGCTGCTGGACGTCATCGACGGTGACCACTCGCTGTTTCTGCGCTATGACGAAGTGAGCTGGGCGTGGAAGGTGGTGGATCCCATTCTGAAGGTGTGGGCGATGGAACGGGATTTCATTCACACCTATCCCGCCGGCAGCTGGGGACCGGCAGAGGCCAGCCGGTTGCTGGAGCGCGAAGATCAGCTCTGGCGCAATACCCTGGAAGAGGAGACACCGGGCGGGACCGACACCGGCCACTGATACCGTGTCATCCCGGCACTGCCTTTCAACATTCGGCCATAGGAACGGATACCGATGTCAGAACTGACCCAGACCGGCGCTTGGCGCGCCTTGACCGACCACTACTACGAAATCCGGCCGCTGCAGATGAGCGAGCTGTTCTCCTCCGATTCCAGGCGTTTCGAGCGCTTCTCGCTGCAGTTCGAGGACATCCTGTTGGATTATTCCAAGAACCGCATCACCGAGGAGACCATGGGGCTGCTGTTGGACCTGGCCCGGGAGCGCGACGTGCCGGGGTGGATCGAAAGAATGTTCACCGGCGAAAAGATCAACACCACCGAGAATCGCGCGGTGCTCCACGTGGCCCTGCGCAACCGCTCCAACCGCCCCATCCTGGTGGACGGCGCGGATGTGATGCCCGAGGTCAACCGGGTCCTGGAACAGATGCGTGCCTTCACCGAAGCGGTGCGTACCGGCCAGTGGCGCGGTTATAGTGGGGAAGCGATCACCGATGTGGTGAATATCGGCATCGGCGGCTCGGATCTCGGTCCGGTGATGGTGACCGAAGCCCTGCGCCCCTACGGCCATGAACGCCTGCAGGTGCACTTCGTGTCCAACGTAGACGGCACGCAGATCGTCGAGACCCTGAAAGCCCTGGATCCCGCACGCACGCTGTTCGTGGTCTCCTCCAAGACGTTCACCACCCAGGAGACGCTCACCAACGCCCATACGGCCCGCGACTGGTTTCTGGACAGTGCCGGCGACGAAAAGGCCATTGCCAAGCATTTCGTGGCGGTCTCTACCAATGCCGAGGCAGTGACCCGCTTCGGCATCGACCGCGAGCACATGTTCGAATTCTGGGATTGGGTCGGCGGGCGCTACTCCCTGTGGTCCGCCATCGGTCTGTCCATTGCGCTGTTCATCGGCATGGACCGGTTCGAGGAACTGCTGGCCGGCGGCCATGCCATGGACGAGCATTTCCGCACGGCCCCCCTGCAGGAGAGCCTGCCGGTGGTGCTGGGTCTGCTGGGCATCTGGTACAACGATTTCTTCGGCGCCCAGACCCACGCCATTCTGCCCTACGACCAGTACCTGCACCGTTTTCCGGCCTATTTCCAGCAGGGGGACATGGAGAGCAACGGCAAGCGTACCGCGCGGGACGGGCATCTGGTGGACTACGACACCGGCCCGGTCATCTGGGGCGAGCCGGGAACCAACGGCCAGCACGCCTTCTACCAGCTCATTCACCAGGGAACGCGTCTGGTTCCCGCCGATTTCCTGGCGGCGGTGGAGAGCCACAACCCGGTAGGCGAGCACCAGCGCATCCTGTTGTCGAACTTTTTCGCCCAGACCGAGGCCCTGATGAAAGGCAAGACCGAGGCCCAGGTGCGGGCAGAGTTGGAGGAGCAGGGCATGGAAGGGGAGGCCCTGGAGCGGCTGCTGCCACACAAGCTGTTCCCAGGCAACCGCCCGACCAACTCCATTCTCTATCGAAAGCTGACGCCCCGCACCCTGGGCAGCCTGATCGCGCTCTACGAGCACAAGATTTTCGTGCAGGGAATCATCTGGAACATCAACTCGTTCGATCAATGGGGCGTGGAGCTGGGCAAGGCGCTTGCGAAAGCGATTCTTCCCGAACTGGCGGGCGGCGGGCCGGTGGCCAGCCACGACAGTTCCACCAACGGCTTGATCAACTACTACAAATCCTGTAAGGAATAACGAGCCGCCATAGCGCTGGAGGCGGCATCTGGAAGGGCGGTACCGGTCGCGGTCCCGCAACCTGTCACGGAAGACAGCAAACAACACAAGGGAGACGAGCCATGATCGATTCACGGTCGGCAGTACGTGCGGAAACCGATGCCTGCGAGGAATTCCGGCAGGGAATGGAGCATTTTCGTCGACAGGACTGGCGGGACGCCGTGGGCTGGTTCCGCCAGGCCGAAGCCAGGGCGGACCGGCGGGATATGCGCCGCAATCGCTACACGGCCTACCACGGCCTCGCGTTGGTGCTGATGGGGGACCTCAGCGGCCTGAATCTCTGCCGTCGCGCCGCCAGCGACGAGCGCCAGGATGCCGAGGTGTTCGCCTGCCAGGCGCGGGCCGAGGTCCAGCTCAATCACCGCCGCCGCGCCTGGCAGGCGGTGAGTCGCGGGTTGGAACTCGAGCCAGGCCACGCCGACCTGCGGCGTCTGCGTGCCCTGATGGGGGTCAGGCGCCCGCCGTTGCTGCCGTTTCTCAGCCGGGACCACCTGCTCAACCGGATTCTGGGCCGGTTGAGCTATCGCGGGGGTGGCCGCAACGCCAAGCCGCCAAGGGTACCGTGATATAATTGACGCGAGAGTCGGCCGGACAGCCGCTGCGACCCTGGTGGTCGGGGAGGAAAGTCCGGGCTCCGCAGGGCAGGGTGCCAGGTAACGCCTGGGGGGCGCGAGCCCACGGAAAGTGCCACAGAAAACAGACCGCCCAAGCACCACGGTGCCGGCAAGGGTGAAAAGGTGCGGTAAGAGCGCACCGCGCGGGTGGTAACACGCCGCGGCACGGTAAACCCCACCCGGAGCAAGACCAAATAGGGGAGCACTGGCGCGGCCCGCGTCGCTCCCGGGTAGGTCGCTCGAGGCGCGCGGTGACGTGCGTCCCAGAGGAATGGCTGTCCACGACAGAACCCGGCTTACAGGCCGGCTCTCACTTAATTTCTGGAGATTTTCTGTTAGTTAGACTATGTTACCCGGTTTTTCGGGATGATCCCCATCAGCGATGCCAGGCAAGCTCTACATCAAGACGTTCGGGTGCCAGATGAACGAGTACGATTCCGCCAAGATGGCGGACGTGCTCGCCCAGTCCCATGGCCTGACCCTCACCGACCGACCCGAACAGGCCGACGTGCTGCTGCTCAATACCTGTTCCATCCGTGAAAAGGCCCAGGAGAAGGTGTTTTCCCAACTGGGCCAGTGGCGCGAGTGGAAGCTTGAGCGCCCCGATATGGTGATCGGTGTGGGCGGCTGTGTGGCCAGCCAGGAAGGGCAGGCGCTGCGCGAACGGGCCCCCTACGTGGACCTGGTGTTCGGGCCCCAGACCCTGCACCGTCTCGGCACCATGCTGGATGGTGTGCGCCGCTCGCGCCGGGCGGTGGTGGACGTGTCGTTCCCCGAGATCGAAAAATTCGACCATCTGCCGGCGCCGCGGGCGGAGGGCCCCAGTGCCTTCGTTTCGATCATGGAGGGTTGCAGCAAATACTGCAGTTTCTGTGTGGTGCCCTATACTCGGGGCGAGGAGGTCAGCCGGCCCTTCGACGATGTGATTGCCGAAGTGGCGGGGCTCGCCGGGCAGGGCGTGCGGGAGGTGAACCTGCTGGGTCAGAACGTCAATGCCTACCGCGGGCCCATGCACGACGGCGAAATCGCCGATCTGGCGTTGTTGATCAGCTACGTGGCGGCGGTGGACGGCATCGACCGCATCCGTTATACCACTTCTCACCCGATGGAAATGACCGACGGCCTGATACAAGTCTACGGCGAGGTCCCCGAACTGGTCAGTCACCTGCACCTGCCGGTACAGAGCGGTTCCGATCGTATCCTGGGGTTGATGAAGCGCAAGCATACCGCTCTGGAGTACAAATCCATTATCCGTCGGTTGCGCACGGTGCGGCCGGATATCAGCCTCTCGTCGGATTTCATCGTGGGCTTTCCCGGCGAGACCGAGCAGGATTTCCGGGACACCATGGATCTGATAGAGACCGTCGGGTTCGATCATTCCTTCAGTTTCATCTACAGCCCGCGTCCGGGTACGCCGGCGGCCGAACTCCCCGATGAAGTGCCCCTGACGGTCAAGAAGGCCCGTCTGGCCCGCCTGCAGGAGCGCATCAACGAAATGGCCATGGCCATCAGTGAAGCCATGGTGGGTACGGTGCAGCGGGTGCTGGTGGACCGCCCGTCGCGCAAGGACCCGAACCAACTGGCCGGGCGTACCGAGAACAATCGGGTGGTCAATTTTCATGGCTCCCCGGAACTGCTGGGCGGCTTCGTCGACGTGTACATCACCGAAGCCTTGCCCAACTCCCTGCGCGGCGAACTGGCGGCGACCGGCGGCGGTCGTACCCTTGCCGGCGGCGCCTGAGCCGCACCTCCTGTTACGGTTCCCCCGTCTTGGACCCCCAACCCGAAGCCGTTGACCTGGTACTGGAGCCCGCCGACAACCACCGGCTGGCCAGCCTGTGCGGGCAGTTCGACGAACACCTTCGACAGGTGGAGCGCCGGTTGGGGGTGGAGATCAACAATCGCGGCAACCAATTCCGGGTCATCGGACAGCACGAGGCGGTTGGCGCCGCCAGTGCCGTGCTCCGGGACCTGTACGCGGCCACCGAAGCCGAGACGCTGACTCCCGACCGGGTCAATCTGCACCTGCAGCAGTCCGGTGTCGAAGCCCTGGTTCAGCCTGCCGAAGACAGCGACGAAGCGGATGTCAGCATCGTCACCCGCCGCGGCACGATCCGCGGGCGCGGACCGAACCAGCAACGCTATCTGCGCAACGTGCTGACCCACGACATCAACTTCGGTATCGGGCCGGCGGGTACCGGCAAGACCTATCTGGCGGTGGCCTGCGCCGTAGAGGCTCTGGAGCGCGAGCAGGTACGCCGACTGGTGCTGGTGCGCCCCGCGGTGGAAGCGGGTGAGCGGCTTGGCTTCCTGCCCGGTGATCTCGCCCAGAAGGTCGATCCCTATCTGCGCCCGTTGTATGACGCCTTGTACGAGATGCTCGGTTTCGAGCGAGTGGCGCGCCTGATAGAACGCAACGTCATCGAGGTGGCGCCACTGGCGTATATGCGCGGCCGCACATTGAACGATTCCTTCATCATTCTGGATGAAGCCCAGAACACCACGGTAGAGCAGATGAAGATGTTTTTGACGCGCACCGGCTTCGGTTCCACAGTGGTGATCACGGGAGACGTAACGCAGATCGATCTGCCCCGTTCCACTTCTTCCGGGCTGCGTCATGTCATCGAAGTGCTGAAGGATGTGCAGGGCATCAGTTTCACCTTCTTCAATGCCCACGACGTGGTGCGTCATCCGCTGGTGCAGCGTATCGTGACCGCGTACGAGGCCTATGAACAGGACGACACGGACGGCGGTACCCCGCCGGGCCGGCGCTGAGATGTCCGCATCGGTGCCGGCATTGGACCTCGAACTGCAGCGGGCCGTGCAGGATGTTCCGTTGCCATCCGAAACGGAGTTCCGCAGCTGGGTCGCGGCCGCCTTGGTGGTGCCTCACGCCGCCGTGGAAGTGGTGATCCGGGTGGTGGACGAGACCGAGAGCGCGTCCCTCAACGAGACCTATCGCCACAAGCAGGGTCCGACCAACGTGCTGTCATTTCCGTTCGAGGCGCCGCCGGGTGTGCAGAGCAACCTGCTGGGCGACCTGGCGGTGTGCGCGCCGATTGTGGAACGCGAGGCACGGGAGCAGGGTAAGCCGGCGACGGCGCACTGGGCCCATATGGTGGTGCATGGTGTGCTCCATCTGCAGGGATACGACCACGTGGAAGCCGGTGCCGCCGAGGAGATGGAGAATCTTGAAAGGCGGATATTGAGCCAGTTAGGCTATCCGGATCCTTATGAATAGCGGCAGCCGGCCAGCGGGTCAACGGCCCGACGGAAGTCCTTATTGCAGCGCCGGCCTGTTGTCGCACTGACCGGGGATTTATGAACGACGATCGACCTAGTAACGGATCCGCGCAGCGCTCGTGGCTGGAACGGCTAAGCCACGCGTTGCTCGGCGAGCCCAGGGACCGCGAGCAGCTGGTCGAGGTGCTGCGGGATGCGCAGCGCCGGGACCTGTTCGACGCCGATGCCCTCGGCATGATCGAAGGGGTGCTGCAGGTCTCTGAAATGCAGGTGCGGGATGTGATGATCCCCCGCTCCCAGATGGTGGTGGTGGCGCGGGATGCGACGCCCGAGGAGATTCTGCCCATCATTACCGATTCAGGCCACTCCCGGTTTCCGGTGGTGGGCGACAGCCGCGACGAGGTGGTGGGGATTCTGCTGGCCAAGGACCTGCTGCGCTACTGTTCGGAGGGGCGCGAAGGGAATTTCAGCGTGCGCGATGTGCTGCGCCCGGCGGTGTTCATTCCCGAGAGCAAACGCCTGAACGTGCTGCTGAAGGAGTTTCGCTCCAGCCGCAACCACATGGCCATCGTGGTCGACGAGTACGGCGGGGTTGCCGGTATGGTGACCATCGAAGACGTGCTCGAGCAGATCGTCGGGGAAATCGAGGACGAACACGACATCGACGAGGCGGCCTTCATTCTCAAGCACAATGACACGCATTACACCGTCAAAGCGCTTACGCCCATCGAAGACTTCAACGAATATTTCGGTACCACGTTCAGCGACGAGGAGTTCGATACCATCGGCGGGCTGGTCATGAAGGCGCTGGGGCATCTGCCCAAGCGGGGCGAGACCGCCACCATCGAGCATCTGCTGTTCAAAGTACTCAGAGCCGACAATCGGCGCATCCACATGCTGCAGTTGACCGTGCTGCCCGCCGGGACCGAATCCTTGCAGGCTCACCAGGGGTGAGGCTCGACCGGTTGAGTCGGCGAACCTGCGGTACGGAGCGCGTCGTGGGACAGGCTTCGCGCCTGCGCTTCCCGCGGCGGCAGACGCCGACGGCCGGGTTGCGGTGAGCCGTTTTTCGTCCTGGAAACGCCCGTGGTTGGGCGATTTCGTCGTGCTGCTGGCGGGGCTGCTCATGCCCCTGGCCTATGCCCCCTTCGACTTCTATCCGCTGCCGCTGGCGGCGCTTGCCGTGCTTTTTCTGGTGTGGGATGGACGCAGCCCCCGCCAAGCGTTGCGGGCCGGCTGGCTGTTCGGGGCCGGCATGTTCGGAGCCGGCGTCTACTGGGTCTATATCAGCGTCTATGTCTATGGCCATGCGCCGCTTGGCGCCGCCATCGGCGTGACCCTGTTGCTGGTGGCCTACCTGGCGCTGTTCCCCGCAGCGCTGGGCTACGGTGTGAGCCGTTGGTTCCCGGGCGGGTCGGGGTCGCGATTGCTGCTGGTGCTGCCCGCCGGTTGGATGCTGCTGGAATGGGTGCGCGGGTGGCTGTTCACCGGCTTCCCCTGGCTGGATCTGGGGTACAGTCAGCTGGACGGC
>CAZNBB010000001.1:60126-91900 GCA_964571225.1 uncultured Gammaproteobacteria bacterium | reverse complement strand
CCCATGTCTGGGTCAAGGTGGACGTCCTGAGATAGTGCCGACGCGGACCCGGGCCCGTACCCGCCGGCGCCCCCTGCCCCCCTTCCGAACGCATTCTCGACCCACCGCACCGCAGCCACTATGCTGGTTTGAGGCAACGGAGGCGCTGCGCCGGGAACAAATGTTGCTTTAGATCATGTTCGGCGCCGCGGGCCGTGGCTATGATGGCATCTAACGCGACGCAAGCCTCTCATGGTATTGGGTCGCCCCGACTACGCATCGGCAACCTGGGACATCGGGACAATGAGCCTGCCGGAGGACAGCCGCAGTCCGGACACCGCCATCACCGCCGTACTGCTGGCCGAGCGCGACGCTCAGCTGGCTATCGAAGCCTGCCAACGGGAAGCGGAGTTCCTGCTGCAGGCGGCGCGCGCCAAAGCGGCCGGCATTCATGAACGGGCCGATGCCCGAATGACCCGCACCCACCTGCGCTGCACGCGAGGCCTGCACAAGGCCATCGATCAGTTGGTCGTCGAACAACACGGCATACTGGCCAACGACAGCCGCCGGGTCGCCATGGCGGACGAAGAGCTGGACGCCGTCGCAACGCGCCTGGCCGCCGCCTTGACCGGGGGGCCGGCCGCCGACGGGGAGTCGTCCCCATGATTCCGTCGGTACGCTTCGCCTACGCCCAGGCCCGTCTGCAGGCGCGCCACGGCCGCCGCCCCAGCGAGGCGGAGTGGCGACGCCTGGGCGCCATCCGCGACCCGTCCCACTACCTGCAGACCGCCCGCACGACTTCCCTGCGACCGTGGGTGCTGGGACTCGGAGCCCAAGTGCCGGTGCACGAGATGGCGGCCCAGCTGCGCCGACATTTCCGGGACTACGTCGAACAGACTGCGCACTGGCAACCGGCGCCGTGGCGTTCCGCGGTGGCGTGGACGGCGGAGCTGCCCATGCTGCCCCTGCTGAGGGAACTACTGACGGCCGAACGCCTGCCGGCCTGGATCCAGGCGGACCCGCGCCTTAAGGACTTCGTGCAAGAAGGTCGCGAAGCCCGACTCGGCGCCCTGGCCCGCACGCGCTGGTCTCCGTTGACGGCGGCCTGGAGCCAGGGACAACCGCTGCGTAGCGGCTGGCTGGCCCATTGGCGCACCCTCTGGCCTGCCGGAGCAGGTGCCCACGGGGACGCCCTGGAACAGTTGCAGCACCGCGTCCAGGAGCACATCGAGTGGATGGCGGGCTCTTCGGCCGACAACGGCGCCACCGCGCGGGAGGCCCTGGCCCGGGTGCTGCTGCGGTTCTTCCGGCGCTGCCACCAGCAGCCGGCAGCCACCTTCGCCCATCTCGGGCTGATCGCGCTGGATCTGGAACGGCTGCGGGGAGAAGTGGCCGAACGGGTACTGTTCAAGGGCGTGGAGGCGGCCTGATGGGCCTGCGGCCGGTGCCGGCGCGCTGGTTCGAGGCCTTGTTGGCCCGGGACGATCTCGCCCCCGCCCTGGAAGCCCTCGCCCGCACCGGCAATGTACAGCTCGAGAGCGCCATCACGCTCACCGGGACCAATGAGACGAGCCCCGACCTGGAAGCACAACTGGAGCGCTTCCACGGGCTGGAACGACGCTACTACCCATATTGGCCCCGCGAACCGGTGCGGCCGTCGGCAGCCCCCGGACGCCCTGCCCGCACCATTGCCCGCGCGCTGGAGCGACTGGGCGCCTGGGAGCAGGCCATGGGTACGACCATCGAGCGCCTGGAGCGGGCGCAGGCGGAATACGCCGATCTTCAACGGCTGCGGGACCTGGTTGCCAGTATGAACGGCGAACGCCTGGATCTCGGGGCACTGCACACCCTGGGTCCCACCCTCGGCTACGCAGCGTATCTGCTGCCGCCCACGGCCAAGACGCCGCACGTACCGCCATGCGTGATTCCCTGGTGGATCGACGGGCCTCAGCATCGCTTTCTGCTGGCGGTCGGTCTGAAGGCGGCCTTGCCCCAGATCGAACAGGAAATGAGCGCCGTCCAGGGTCGTGCCCTCCCGGTCCCCACCTGGCTGACCGGCAACAAACCGCAAGCGCTGCGCCGCCTGGACAGCCGGCTGCAGGCGCTGGATACCGAGCTCACCCAGCTGCGGGCGGCGATTGCGCGTTCGCAGCAGGAATACAGCCTGCACGAAGTGCTCGGCGACGTTGCACGCCTGGAGTGGTTTCTGGCCCAGGTGCGGTACTTTCCCGCCAGCGACAACCTTGCCTGGGTACGGGGCTGGACCAGCGATCCGGACGGCGCCGGCCTGCAGCGGGCCATTCGCGACAGCGGCGCCCGCGCTCTGGTACACCTGGTGGAGACGCCCCCCGACGCCCAGGCGCCCATGGTGCTGCGCAATCCGCCCTGGGCACGTGCCTTCGAGCTGTTTCCCCGCCTGCTGGGAATGCCCGCCGGCTACGAGGCCGACCCCAGTCAGTTGCTCACACTGGTCGCTCCGCTGTTGTTCGGCTACATGTTCGGCGACGTCGGCCAAGGCCTGGTGCTGCTGGCGCTCGGCATATTCCTGGGACGCCGCTACCCATTCATGGGACTGCTGGTAGCCGGCGGCGCCAGCGCCACGGTCTTCGGTTTGCTGTACGGCAGCGTCTTCGCCCGCGAGGACCTCATACCGGCGCTGTGGCTGCATCCGCTGGCCCATCCCATCCCCCTGCTGGCGGTGCCGCTGGTCGGCGGCGTGCTCCTGCTGACGGCCGGCATGGCCCTCAGCGGCCTGGAGGCCCACTGGCGAGGGACGGCACGCCACTGGTGGTACCTGGAAGCGCCCAAGATACCGCTGTACCTCGGTCTGCTGGGCAGTCTCTTCAACTTCGACGCCGCGTTGCTGGCAGCGCTCGCCCTGCTCTGGTATCTGTACGGCGCCTACCGGCTGCACAGCGGCAGTCCCGCCGCGCGCATTGCCGTCGCCCTAGGAGAACTGCTGGAGCATCTGTTCCAACTAGCCGTGAACACCCTCTCCTTTGCCCGTGTCGGTGCCTTCGCCCTCGCCCATGCCGGGTTGTCCGAAGCCGTCGGCGGACTGGCCGACGTGGCCGGTGGTCCGATCGGCGCCGTGTTGGTATATCTGGTCGGCAACGTGGTGATCATCGCCCTGGAAGGCCTGGTGGTATCCATTCAGACCACTCGCCTCATCCTGTTCGAATTCTTCATCCGCTTCCTGCAAGGCGAAGGCCGTCCATTCCAGGCCTTGCCTGCGCCCTCCTATCAACCTGACCGCGAACCAAGGAGCCAAACATGAAAAAGCCGCGTGTCGCGCTGGCACTCACGGTAGTGGCCGGCATCTTCTGTCTGGCCGGTACCGCCATGCTGTTCGTCGCCCCGGCTTTCGCCGCCGACGAAGCCGTACGCGCCGCCGTAGCGCCGGGGGTATTGCAATGGGGTTACCTCGCCGCCGCCCTGGCTACCGGACTGTCGTCCCTCGGGGCCGGTTATGCCGTGGCCGCCGTCGGCAGTGCGGCGGTGGGCGCACTGGCCGAAAAACCAGAATTGCTGGGACGCACCATCGTGCTCGTGGGTCTGGCCGAAGGCATCGCCATCTACGGGCTGATCGTGTCCATCCTGATTCTGAACCGGTTGACCTGATGACCGCTCCGCTGTTCATCGGCGACCCCCTCACGGGGGCCGGCTATCGGCTGGCCGGCGCCCGCATCGAACTTGCCGAAAGCACCGACGATCCGACGGCGTTGCTCGACTGGGCCCTGGAGGAGACCAGCCTGCTGATCCTGGCGGCGGATTTCGCCGCCCGGCTGCCAGAGCCGGAACTGCGGGCGGCTTTACGCCATCGCCAGACGCTGGTGGTGGTGGTGCCGGACGCAGGCGGTCATGCCGCGCCGCCCGATCTCGCCGCCTGGCTGCGGGGCCAACTGGGCGTGGGCGCATGAACGACGAACGGAGCGACGTCCGCGAGCCAATGGACGCCCTGCTGGAGTTGCTCCAGGAGCACGCCGATCAGCGTTGCGAGCAGATTCGACGCGAAGCCGGGGAACAGGCTCGCGAGTTCGTCCGCAATGCCTACCGCGAAGCGCGGCAACATGTGCACCGGGGCATCGAGGAAGAACGCCTGCACGCACGTCGCCGCATCGAAGCGGCCCGCGCCCAGCTCGAAACCCGCAACCGCCAGCACTATCGCGACGCCGTCTCCCATACCCTGAAGCGCGCCTGGAACCGTCTGGAACGGGCCCTGACCTTGCGCTGGAAGTCGTCCGACGGCCGTCGCCAATGGGTGGGCTCGCTTGTCGAGCGGGGGCTGGCGAGCCTGCCCCAAGCCCCCTGGCGCATCGAACATCCCTCCGATTGGGCCACAGACGAATTCGGGAAGTGGCAATCGCGTATCGAAACGCGCAGCGGTGCGCAGTGCGTGTTCGCCGTCGACGAGGACCTGAGCGCCGGGCTACGCATCTGCGCCGGCGGAGCGTGCCTGGACGGTACCCTGCACGGACTGCTGGCCAACCGCGAGGAAATCGAAGCACAGCTGCTGGCACACCTGGAAGAGGCTCGACAGTGAACCAAACACCACACCCGGCGGTACCCGCTCCGACGGCCAGCGGGGGGACGCGGTCCAATGGCTGAAGCGGTCATCCGATGGATCAGCGGCCCGGTGCTCAAAGCCAGGCCTGACGGCCCGTTCAGCGTCAACGAGGCGGTACTGATCGGCGAGCAGCAATTGCTCGGCGAAGTCATCCGCCTGCGTGAAGATGAGATCGTGGTGCAGGTCTACGAAGACACCACCGGGCTGCGGCCCGGGGTGCCGGTAACCGGCACCGGGTCTCCGCTGGCGGTGGAACTGGGACCGGGCCTGCTCGGCAGCATCTTCGACGGTCTGCTGCGCCCCCTTTCCGGGCTCAGCATGACCTACGTGCGGCCCGGAATGTATACACGTCCGCCCGTGGAGTTGCCCTTCGAGCCCCAGGTGCAGGTGGGCGAGAAAATCGGCCCCGGGCATGTGCTCGGTCGATTGCTGCCGCCGGGGGGCCTGCAGCAGCGCTGCCTGGTCCCGCCGAACCGCCATGGCAAGGTGGTGGAAATCGTCGAGGCGGGCATCTATCGCGAGGACGCCACCCTCGCCACATTGGAAACCGACGACGGTGAGCGGCACGCAATCACCATGCTGCAGCGCTGGCCGGTACGCGAGGCGCGCCCGGTGGTGGAGCGGCTGCCCGCGGACCGCCCGATGCTCACCGGTCAGCGCATCCTGGACGCCCTGTTCCCGGTGGCCCGCGGGGGCAAGGCCGCTTTGCCGGGCGGTTTCGGTACCGGCAAGACGGTGCTGCAGGAGAGTCTGGCGAAGTGGTGCGATGCCGACATCATCGTCTACGTGGGCTGCGGCGAGCGGGGCAACGAGATGGCCGGCGTGCTGCACGAGTTCCCCGAGCTTCAGGACCCCCGCAGCGGACGGGCCCTCATGGAGCGCACGGTGATCATCGCCAATACCTCCAACATGCCGGTGGCAGCCCGGGAAGCCAGCATCTATACCGGCGTGACGGTGGCCGAGTACTTCCGTGACCAGGGAATGCACGTGGCGCTGATGGCGGATTCCACCAGCCGTTGGGCGGAAGCCCTGCGGGAAGTGTCCGGGCGATTGGGCGAGCTGCCTGGCGAGGCGGGCTATCCCGCCTACCTGGGCAGCCGGCTGGCCGACTTCTACGAGCGTGCCGCGCGGGTGCGCACCCTCAGCGGCAAGGAAGGGTCCCTGACGCTGATCGGCGCCGTCAGCCCGCCGGCCGGCGACTTCTCCGAGCCGGTCACCACCCATACCAAACGCTATGTGCGCAGCTTCTGGGCCCTGGACAGGGGTCGCGCCCAGGCGCGCTTCTACCCCGCCGTGCACCCACTGCAGTCCTATACCGAAGACGTGGAGTCCCTGGCCTGGTGGTGGAAAGGCGAAGGCCATCCCCAATGGGCCGATCAGCGCCGCCGGCTGCTGCAGGTGCTGGAGGAGCAGACGCGCCTGGAGCGCATGGCGCGCATCGTGGGCAAAGACGCCCTGCCGCCGCGCCAGCAGTGCATTTTGCTGTGCGGCGACCTCATCAACCAAGGCTTCCTGCGCCAGTCCTCGTTCTCCGAACTGGATCGCTACGCCTCGCCAGCCCGCCAGACCGCCATGATGAACCTGGTGACCCGTTTCATCGAATTGGCCCTGGATGCCGTCGAGCGGGGCGTGCCCCTCGATCGCATTGCCGCCCTGCCCATACTGCGCCGGCTGCAGCGTATGGGCGAGGAGATCGGCGAGAATCAGTTGGAGGAATTCCATCAGTTGTCCACCGAACTGGACAGCGCCTTCGGTGCGCTGCAAGGAGACAGTGCCCATGCAGGCTGACCTGTATCTGAGCGATGCAGCAACGGGCATCGAAGGCCCGCTGCTGTTCCTGCACCGCACCATCGATGTGGGCCTGAACGAGTCGGTGGAGGTGATCGGGGCGGACGGCCGGGCGCGGCTGGGCCGCATCTCCACGTTGGACGAGGATTACATGATCGTGGAGGTGCTGGAATCCACCACCGGTCTGGCATTGGCCACCACCCGGGTGCGTTTCCGGGGCGAGCCCATTCATTTCAGTCTCGGGCCGGACATTCTGGGACGCACCTTCGACGGCGTGGGACGGGTGCTGGACGGCGGACCTCCGATCGCCGCCAAGCAGCGGTTACGCATCGAAGGGCTGGCCATCAATCCGGCGGAACGGGCCATGCCCACCGATTTCATCGAAACCGGGGTTTCCACCATCGACCTGATGAACAGCCTGGTGCGCGGGCAGAAGCTGCCTGTCTTCTCCGGCGGCGGTCTGCCCCACGACCGCCTGGCCATCCAGATCGCCCAGCAGGCACGGCTGCGCGGCGAGCACGGCGAATCCTTCGCCATCGTATTCGTAGGCATCGGCATCCCCCACGACACCGCCGAGTCCTTCCGTCGGGCCATGGAAACCAGCGGCGCCCTGGCACGCACCGCGTTGTTCCTGAATCTGGCCAGCGACTCCAGCGTGCAGCGCCTGCTGACACCCCGCTTCGCCCTGACGGCAGCCGAATACCTGGCGTTTGTGGAAGGACGCCATGTGCTGCTTATCATGACGGACCTGACCAACTACTGCGAAGCCCTGCGTGAGGTGTCCGCCAGCCACGGCGAGATCCCCAGCCGCAAGGGTTATCCGGGGTACATGTACTCGGACCTGGCCAGCATCTACGAACGCGCCGGACGCATCAAAGGCCATCCCGGCACCCTCACCCAGATGCCCATCCTGACCATGCCGGCGGACGACATCACCCATCCCATACCGGATCTCAGCGGCTACATCACCGAAGGTCAGATCGTGTTGGACCGGGAGTTGGCCCGGCGCGACATCTACCCGCCGGTGAAGGTGCTGCCCAGCCTGTCGCGGCTGATGAAGGACGGTACCGGCCGGGGTTACACCCATCCGGATCATCCCGATCTGGCCAATCAGCTGTACGCCGCCTACGCCCGCGCCGTGCAGGTTCGCGTGCTCGCCAGCGTGGTCGGCTCGGAGGGGCTGACGGACGTGGACCGCCTGTACCTGGAATTCGGCGATCGTTTCGAGGACACCCTGGTGCGGCAGGACCAGGCACGCTCTCTGGAGGACAGCATGGCCATCGGCTGGAAATTGCTCTCCCTGTTGCCCCCCGCCGAGTTGAACCGACTGAGCGACGCCCAGATCCAGCGGTACATTACCGAGGGCAACGACGGTGGCTGAAGCCGGCAGAGGCTACGCGCCGACCCATTCCGCGTTGCTGGAGCTGCGCGAAGAACAGCAAGTCATGCAGGAAGGCTACCGCTTCCTGGACGAGAAACGCCTGCTGCTGGCAGCCGAGATCATCCGCCAGATTCAGGACTACGAGGCGCAACGGGAACGTTTCAACGAGATGCATCGGCAGGCCAGCGCCGCCCTGCGCGAAACGGTCAGGCGCCACGGTCTCGAAGGCACCGCGGTGTATCCGGTCGCCCCCCTGGATGCCAGCGAGATACACCTTCACCGCCGCTCCTTCCTGGGCGTCACCCTGATCCAGCAGGAAACCAGCCTGCAGGCCGAACATTCGGCCGCAGCCGCCGAGAACCCGTCCCCGGAAGCCCGCCACTGCGCCACCCGCTTCCGGACACTGCTGGAGCAGAGCGCGCTCCTGGCTGCCATTACCGGCAACCTACATCGCCTGCTGGAGGAATACCGACGCACCGAACGTCGGGCCCGCGCGCTGGAAGACGTGCTGCTGCCGGAAATCAGGGAGGCGTTGCACGAGCTGGAAGCCCATCTCGAGGACATAGACCAGGAGGAAGCGGTGCGCGTGCGCCTGGACTACAGTCAACAGTGAGTCGCCCCCAAATGGGCATGCGACAGCGGCTCTCCGGCGAAGCCGGCGTACCGGCCGCTTGCCGCTAGCATCCAGACCCCGAGGCAATTTGTGCGCACCCACCACACTGAAGACCGCCGACGTCTACTCGAAGAGATCGACGCGGAAATGCGTGCCACCGCCGCCTATACCGGACGCCGGGCCCTCGCCCCCGACGTCCGCAAGGCGCTCTCGGATGTGCCGCGGGAGTGTTTCGTGTCCGATGGCCAGGACGCCTATGCCTACGACAACTATCCCCTGTCCATCGGACATGGCCAGACCATCTCCCAGCCCTACATCGTGGCGTTGATGACCGAGCTGCTCGACACCCGGCCCGAACACCGGGTGCTGGAGGTCGGCACCGGCTCGGGATACCAGGCCGCCGTACTCGCGCGTCTGGTGCGCGAAGTGTATTCGGTGGAAATCATCCCGGCCCTTGCCGACTCCGCACGCCAGCGGTTGGCCGAGGAAGGTTTCGACAACGTCATGGTGAGAAACGCCGACGGCTACTACGGTTGGGCCGAGCACGCGCCCTACGACGGCATACTGGTCACCGCGACGGCCCGCGAGATCCCGCCGCCCCTGCTCGAGCAACTCAAGCCCGGTGGGCGCCTGGTGCTGCCCCTGCGGAGCGCCGGCTACAACGAGGATCTCGTACTCGTCGAAAAGGCCGCCGACGGGTCGGTGGACCAGACCCGTCTACTGGCGGTGGCCTTCGTGCCGCTGACCGGCGGCCCGAAGGACAGTGAGCGTTCCTGAAGCAAACCGGCTGGGATCCTTGTCGTCCAACGTCCCCGTCTTGCAGACAAGAGCGGATGCAATACGCCCGGCATACAGCGCCAAATCCTCGCGCCGACAGGATCCGCATCCCACACCGGGTGCTGCATCTATCCCGCCCCGGGACGGTACTCCCTGGAACCTCTAGTACACCGGCACCAGTTCGTATCCCTGCGCCTGGTAGCCGATGGCGGAAATGAAGCCGTTGCCCACCGGATGCACGTCGTCGATCACGTCTTTCGGATCCACATCCATGCCCTTGAGGGCGACCCCGCAGGCTTCGGTCCGCACGCCCATGGTCTTGAGCTTGTGGATCTCCTTCTGGACCTGGGACACGGCGCGCTCCTGCATGTAGGAGATGCCGCGGCGGTCCTTGGTGAGAAAGGCCACCGCCGGGCCGATCACCACGACGATGATATGGGGCGTCACACCCTGCTTGCGCATGCCGGTATCGGTCTTTTCCACCACATGGAGCACATGGGCAACGCGACTCGGATCGTTGATATCGATCATGAACACGCCCTTGGCGCTGCTAAGGCCCCGCAGAGCGTCGGTATCCTTCAAACCGGCTCCGTGGGCGACGCCGCCCAGCAGCCAGGCCAAGCACAGCAGCGACGTCAAGACATAATTTCTGGTGGTCACCACGACATCCTCCTTTGTTCGGTTTATCGGATGCACTGACCCGGGCGGAAGGCAGTGGAACCCGCCACGGCCGCCTCGCTTGAGACAACCCGGACTCCGGGAAATTCATTGCAATCCCCTTAAGGCCGTCTGTATCCGGTGCTTGCGGAAACCTATCAAAACGGATTTACTAACGGCAAGCAACAGCTGGAAACGCCGCACAGGTTCCGTGCTGGGAGCCATTATGACCAAACGCCAGTCCGCCACTGCCGTCTGCCCCATCTGCGGGCACACGTTTGCCCACAGCGAACTGGTTCCGGGTTCGCTGCTGCGTACGGCCGTCGTCGACGAGATCCACAAGGAACACCCCGACTGGTCGCCGGACGAGGTCCTGTGCCGCAACGATCTCAACCGATATCGGGACCGCTATGTCCAGTCCCTGCTGGCGGCCGAAAAGGGCGAGCTGAGTTCCCTTGAGAACGAGGTCGTCCGGAGTCTGCGGGAGCACGAGATATTGGCCCGCAACGTGGACGCCGAGTTCGAACAGCAGCTGACCCTCGGGGAACGGCTCTCCGACCGCCTGGCGGAATTCGGAGGCTCATGGACCTTTCTGATGGCTTTTGGCGGCGTACTTGCCCTGTGGATCATCGTTAACACCGCCCTTCTGGTCCGGCATCCCTTCGACCCGTACCCATTCATTCTGCTGAATCTGGTACTGTCCTGTCTCGCGGCAGTGCAGGCGCCTGTCATCATGATGAGCCAGAACCGCCAGGAGGACCGGGACCGTCTACGGGCGCAACACGACTACCAGGTCAACATGAAGGCCGAACTGGAAATACGGCAGCTTCACGAAAAGATCGACCACATGTTGTCCACCCAGTGGCAGCGCCTGGTGGAAATCCAGCGGGTCCAACTGGAGCTCATGACCGAGATAACGGCCAACCAGACACGCCGCAAATAAGAGTAGACGGCGGCCGCACCGACTCCCCGATTGCGGGTCCAGCGCCTTTGTATGGTCACCGTACTACGACGATGGCGCACGGGGCGCGTTCCAGCATCCCTGCCTGGGCAGCGTCGATTTGCCGCCTATCGGTCACCAATAGTTCCGCATGGACACGGGCCGCAACGGTCAGGGCTGCCGCCAGCTCCCCGCCACCCAGGGAAACGTAGTCGGCAGGAACGGAGAGCGTGGCCAGTTCGCCATGGGCCCGATCGCGCAGCGCCGCGCTGTCCGCTTCGGCCCCGGCCACCAGCACCAGCAACCGGCGGGCCTCAAGCCGTGCAACGCGGGCCGCAATTGCCAAGGCGCCTGTGGCCGTGCCGCTCGCATCGAAGATCACCGCTACGGGACCGACGCCGCGCCCCCGCCCTCTCAGCGGATATCGCCCGGCCCCTGCAACCAACACCAGATCCCGCTCCGTTGCCGCTGTCAGGGCGTCGCGTATCGGCTGTCCCCGCAGCGCCCGGAACGACCAGGGCACGCCTGCCGCCCTTGCGGCAGCCCCCAGGGCCGCCTCCAGCCTCGCGGCATGAACCCGCAGGCACCGTTCCAGCTCCGCCGCTGCGAAGGTCCGGCTCTGCGCAGCCAACCGGCTCACTTCGATCGCAATCGGCAGATCGGCGAGCCGATGCAGCGCGATATCTTCGACGAACAAGCCGCTCAACTCCACATCCAATCGGGCGGCCAACCGGGCAGCCAGACGCAGCCGCTCGCCGTCGTCCATGGCGCTGTCCAGGGCCAGCACCAGACGTTCCAGTGGACGTGCCGGCGCGGATTCAGTCGCCATCGGCCGTTTCCCCGGGGTCGCCATCATGGCCGTCGTGGGACTTTTCGCTGTGTGCCTGACGTTCCTCGGCCAGTTGATTGAGGCGCGCTTCAATGCGCTGGTTCACGGTGCCATCGGGGAAACTGCCGTCCGCGTCCCGCTCGCCTGCCTCCACGCCGGTGAGCAGCTGCAGGGCGGCGTCGACACTGTCGACCGCATAGACGTGGAACCGGCCGTCTTTGACCGCCGCCACCACGTCCTGGCGCAACATCAGATGGACGACGTTGGACGCAGGGATGACCACCCCCTGCCGTCCGGTCAGCCCGCGGGCTTTACAGATATCGAAAAAGCCTTCCACCTTGTCATTGACGCCCCCGATGGCCTGTACCTGACCCAGTTGATTCACCGATCCGGTCACCGCCAGACACTGCCGGATAGGCGCCCATGCCAGCGCCGACAGCAAGGCGCACAGCTCGGCCAGCGATGCACTGTCACCTTCGACCTGGCCGTAATTTTGTTCGAACACCACGCTCGCCGACAGGGACAGGGGACGGTCGGCGGAATACCGTGCTGCCAGGAAATGGGAAAGGATGAGCACCCCCTTGGAGTGCAGCGCGCCGCCCAGCTCCACTTCCCGCTCGATGTCCACGACTTCGCCCTCACCCAGACGGGCCGTGGCGGTTACCCGGGTCGGCACCCCGAACATGAATCCGCCCAACTCGATCACCGACAGCGCATTGACCTGGGCGATCGCCTCGCCGTCTGTGTCGATCAGGACGGTGCCCCGCAACACTTCGTCCTGCAGGCGTTCGCGGATGCGGTCCCTGCGCCGAATCTGGGCGTCGATTGCCTGCTGCACATCTTTGGCGGCCACCACATCCGTACCGCGCTCCCGGGCCCAGTAATCCGCTTCACAGAGCAGGTTGCCGATACTGCGCAGATCCGTGGACAGACGTTCCGCATCTTCCGCCAGTCGTGCACTGTGCTCCACCACCCGCGCCACCGCTCCCCGTTCCAGTGGAGCGAGTTGTTGGCGCTGCGCCATGGTGGCGATAAGCTGAGCGTACAGGGCGTTGCCCTGGCGATCGCGGGCCATCTGGTCGTTGAAGTCCACCTCGACCTTGAACAACTGTTTGAACTCGGGATCGAGCTCCGACAGCAGGTAATAGAGCATGCGGTCGCCCACCAGTACGACCTTCAGGTCCAGCGGCACAGGCTCCGGCTCCAGGGAGATGGTACTTATCAGCCCCAATGCCTGACCGATGGATTCGATGTTGACCTCTCCTGACTTGATGGCCCGCTTAAGCCCCTCCCAGGCGTAGGGCTGGGTAAGCACTTTATCCGCATCCAGTATCAGGTATCCGCCGTTCGCGCGATGCAGTGCACCCGATCGGATCAATGTGAAATCGGTGAACAGCGTGCCCATCTGCGCAGTGTGTTCCACCCGGCCCAGCAGGTTGTCGTAGGTGGGATGGTCCTGGTAGACCACCGGTGCGCCGTCGGTTTCCTCCTGCCCGACCAGCAGGTTGACCTGGTAACGGCGTGCGAACTGGCCGTCCAGCTCGGCGATGTTGGGATTTTCCGCCAGACTGTCGGCCGCCCGGCGCAGATTGTCGGCATTGTCGACAATATCCTGTTGCACCGCGTTCAGATACTCCGCCACCGCGGGCAGATCCCGGAATGCCTGGAGCAGCTCCTCGATCAGGTGTCCCACCGCGAACAAAGTGACTTCCCGATTCAGCTTCTTGATGGTGCGGCGCGCCTCGTGCTGCCACTGAGGAAACTGCTTCAATACCTTCTTGAGCTGTTCCTGCAGTGCCTGGACGTCCTGTTCGACGCTCTTGCGTTCCTCCTCCGGCAACTTTTCGAATTCGTCCGGTCCCAGCACTTCGCCATTGCGCGTAGGCGCAAAAGCAAAGCCACCCGGGGTGTGCAGCAGCACGATGTTCTTCCCCTCGGCGACATCCCGGACACCCTGCAGAGCCTGGCCCTGGCGCTCTTTCATCTCCTCCTGCAGTTCCTGCAGACGGGTCTGGTATTCCTCGCTCTCGAATGCCGCCGGAATCGCGCTTCCCAGGTCATCGACCAGCTGCGCGACGCCCTGGCGCAACTCGCTGCCGCGCCCGGCCGGCAGCCGCAACAGGCGGGGCCGCTGGGGGTCCTGGAAATTGTTGACGTAACACCAGTCGCTGCCGCCCGGCTGCTTGCGCGCGTAGGGCTTGAGAAAGTCCAGGACGGCGGTGTGCTTGCCCGCTCCCGAAGGACCCAGTAGGTATAGGTTGTAACCGTCGCGCCGGATACCGACACCGAAGCGCAACGCATCCAGGGCGCGATCCTGCCCAATCATTCCGGTGTAGGGCTCGACCTCGGCGGTGGTCAGGAAATCGAATTGCTCCGGATCGCAGCCACGGAACAGCCGCTCGGCGTCAAGTCTGTACGTCTCGGTCATTGGCTCCATCGCTTCTTCTTGGCAATAGCGGCCGCTACGGGGCGACCACGTTACATCGAGCCGGCGCCCCGGCAGTCGCAGACCCGGCTAGAATACCAGTCCCGCGGGGAGCATTGTCAGACGTCGCCCCACGATCAAACGCCGAGGCACGCAAAAACGCGCGCCGGGGCGCGCGTGCAGGAACATCGATTCGGGACCGGCGGCAGGCTCAGGCCGGTGGCGTCGCGGCCAAGGGCGCCCCTGGGGGCAGCCCTCGCCCACCGCGGCGGTTCACCGCACCTTCACCTCCACCAATTCCTTGCCGTCCGGATCGGCCACGTGCACCGCACAGGCGATGCAGGGGTCGAAACTGTGGATGGTTCGCAGAATCTCGACCGGCTCCTTGGGGTTGTAGAGGTTGGTGCCTTTGAGGCTCGCCTCGTAGGGCCCGTCCTGTCCCTGAGCGTCCCGGGGACCGGCGTTCCAGGTGCTGGGCACCACCGCCTGGTAGTTGTCTATCTTGCCGTCCTTGATCACCACCCAGTGGGCCAGGGCGCCCCGGGGCGCCTCCATGAAACCCACCCCCTTGGCGGTCTTCGGCCAGGTGGACGGATCCCATTTCTTGTCGTTGAAGGTGTCGAGGTTGCCGGCCTTGATGTTGGCCATCAGCTGATCATACCAACCCTGCATCTGGTCGACGATGATCTTGGTCTCCAGCGTCCTCGCGGCCGTACGTCCCAGGGTGGAATACAACGCCTGCACCGGCAGATCGAGCTTGGTCAGCGCCATCTGCGCCAGCTCCCGGGTCTGCTTGTGGCCGGTGGCATACAGCATCAATACGCGGGCCAGCGGACCGACCTCCACCACCTTGCCCTTCCAGCGCGGGGACTTGAGCCAGGAGTAATCCTTTTCCACGTCCAGATATTCGTAGGGCGGTTTCGGTCCGGTGTAGTCCAGCTTGGTCTCGCCTTCGTAGGGATGCAGTCCCTTGTCCTTGCCCACGGAGTAGTCGTACCAGGAATGGGTCACGTATTCCTGAATCTGATCCTCCGCATTGAGGTCCACCTCATGGACCTTGGAGAGATCCCTGTCCAGAATGACCCCCGGGGGTATCAGGAAGCTCGACGGATCGTTCATGCTCTTGGAAGGGAAGTCCCCATAGGTCATGAAGTTGCCGATACCTTCGCCCTTGGTGAACCAATCCTTGTAGAAGCTGGCGATGGCCAGCGTATCGGGCAGATACACCTGATCGACGAAATTCATCATTTCGGTGATGACGTTCTGCACTTCCTCCAATCCCACCGTATCGATGGCAGTGGCTCGCCCGCCGCCGAAACTGCCGGCTCCGGACGTCTGGGACTGCACGCTGATGGCCGCCGGCGTGCCTCCGACGACGAAATTCGGATGGGGATTCTTGCCGCCGAAGATGGTATGGAGCTTGACGACCTTGCGCTGCCAGTTCAGCGCATCCAGATAGTGCGCCACCGCCATGAGGTTGGCCTCCGGCGGCAGCTTGTAGGCCGGATTGTCCCAATAGCCGTTGGTAAAGATGCCGAGTTGGCCCGACTCCACGAAGGTCTTCAGCTTGGTCTTCACATCGGAAAAATATCCGGGCGAGGAGCGGCTGTAGTTGCTGATGGACTGTGCCAGCTGGGAAGTGGCCTTGGGATCGGCCTTCAGGGCATTGGGTACGTTCACCCAGTCCAGCGCATGCAGGTGATAGAAATGCATCACGTGGTCGTGGACGTACTGGGCGGCGATCATCAGATTTCTGATCAGCTGCGCATCCTGGGGAATCGGGTAATCCAGGGCATTCTCCACGGCGCGTATTGACGCCATGCCGTGCACCAGGGTGCACACACCGCAGATGCGCTGGGCGAAAGCCCACGCATCCCGCGGATCGCGTCCGCGCAGAATGATCTCTATCCCCCGCACCATGGTGCCAGCGCTGGAGGCCTGGGTGATGTTGCCCGAGCTGTCGGTCTCCGCCTCGATCCGAAGATGGCCCTCGATTCGGGTTATGGGGTCCACAACGACTCTGTTTGCACTCATGGGTTGGTCCTTAAGGCTGAAAAATTGACTCAGACAGTAATTTGGACGGCACAAACGCCCACTGCAGAGATCCGGTCAAGCCTCCACGAGGTTCTCGACCACCAGTTCCAGCATGCTCTGCGCGGTCTTGTCCCAGTTGAAATGGGCCTGCCCGTCATCGAACGTCTGGCGACAGTTCGAACAGGTGGTCACCAGCATTTCCGCGCCCGTGTCTTCCACCTGACGCATTTTCAATTCGAACGCCTTGTAGCGGATCTGATCGGCACGGTGGATCGTCACCACGCCGCCGCCTCCCCCGCAGCACCAGTTGGTCCCGCGGTTCTCCTTCATTTCCCGTAGATCGACACCGAGGGCCTTCAACACCGTCCTCGGCCCTTCGATCACCCCGCCACGGCGCGTGACCTGACAGGGATCGTGGAAGGTGACGGACTTGTGTAGATCCCCCTTGAGCTTAAGCTTGCCGTTGCTGACCTGCTCAGCGAGAAATTCCGAGATGTGCCGCACCTTGAAAGGCAGCGGCTTTCCGTACATAGTGGCGCCGGCCCAGCGCAGGGCTGAGTATGCGTGCCCGCATTCGGGTAGTATCAAGTACTTTGCCTTGCACTTGATGGCCGCATTGATAAGCTTGAGACTCATGTCTCGCTGCCAATCCGCATTTCCCGACAGCAGACCGAAATTGGTCGCTTCGTAGCCCTCTGTACTAAACGTATAGGAAAGCCCAAGATACTCCATCACCTTGGCGGCAGCCGCTATGGCGTTCGGGTATTTCATGATTTCGATGGAGGACATGGTGAGGAGCACGTCGGCCTGCTCCTTATCCAGCGCGATGTCTATGTCGTGCTCGTCGCCCATCCACTCCACGCGCTCCGCGAACACCTTCGGCGTCGCTCCCAGCGGGCTGCCTTCGGTTTCCGCCCGTTGCGCGACCGCATGCAGCTCATGGGGAACCAACCCCGCTTTGAACATTGCGTGGCGAGCATGGCTGACAAGACCTGCGATATCGATGCCCATAGGGCAAATCAGACTGCAGCGTCCGCACACCGTACAGGAGTCGTAGAGCAGTTCCTGCCACTGCCGCAGCTCATCCGCGGTGACCGCCGGTTTCAGGTTGAATAGTCTGTAGAAGAAGGCAAACGGACCGGCCTCACGCTTGTACGCCTGCTTGAACGGCTCAATCTTGTGGATCGGCGTGTACTTCGCGTCGCCTGTGGAAACGTAGAAATGACATGCCTCGGCGCACATGCCGCAGTGTACGCAAGAGTCCATATGTACCGCGGCCACATAGCCGAAGTCCTTGGCAAAGTTGCGCATGGCTTGCGACAGACGCTCCGGGTCGGTCATGTCGCCCTGCTGATCGTAGCGCACGTCGGGCTTGTCGACGCTGAGCCCGGGCAGCTTGAGATCGATGGTGGACTGGGTATCGCCGCTCATGTGGAAGCCCCCTTGCGCGTAAAGACGTAACCGGCCGCGGCTCGCGATGGCGCGACTAGGAATGCGTGCATCAGCTTACCGAACGGAAACCACACCAACAGCACTTCGAAGCTGAGGATGTGTACCCCCAGCAGGGTCTCGTAGGGCCCGCCCAGATGCGCGGTCGCCATCAGCCCGGTCACCAGCGGCGCGGCCACCACGGCCCAGCTGAAGTAGTCGTCGAAGTTGGACAACACTTTCAACACGGGATGCGTGAGCCGCCGTATAAGCAGCGCGACCATGGTGGCCAGGGTGATGACCGCGGTGAAGTAGATGACCGAATTGGGCAGGTTCCCCCAGCTCACGCCGAACAGGCTTTTGATGAACGTGATATGGAACGCCCCGAAGAACACCACGATGGCCAATCCGAAATGGAATATATAGCTCAGGGTCTCGCTGTAGGCCGTGCGGGCGCGGAACTCCTTGCGCGGCCACATGCGGGTGAACACCACCTTGAGCCCGCCCAGCCAGGGCGCCACCCCACCGTTGCGGGGCTCGTTCAGGTCCCGCGTGTGCTTGAGGAAAAAGATGCCGACCAGGCGCCAAAGCACCCCGATCACGAAGATCACCAGGGACCACTGCAACCCCGGCCCACGCGCGAAATCGAGCACAGTCATGGCTACTTGCCCTCCTGGAGCTTCTTCTGGTGGTTGCGCGAAACGATGGCGGCCCCGACACCCACCGCGACACCGGCCGCCGCCGCGGCCCCCAGTCCATACACGCCTCCCGACTCGCTGGTCGCCAGCGGGGCATAGAAGCTGCCCTTGTCCCAGAAGTTGGGTTCCGAGCAACCCAGGCACCCGTGTCCGGACTCGATGGGAAAACTGGTGCCATCGTTCCACTTGGTGGTGGCGCAGGAGTTGTATGTCGTCGGTCCCTTGCACCCGAGCTCGAACAGGCACCATCCATTGCGGGCGCCTTCGTCATCGAAGGTCTTGGCGAACTTGCCCTGATCGTAGAACGGCCGGCGGTAGCAACGGTCATGGATGGTCTGGCCGAAGAACGCCTTCGGACGGCCCACGTGATCGAGCTCCGGCACCCCATAGGACAGGTAGTGCACCACCACTCCGGTGATCACCACCGGGATGGGCGGACAGCCGGACACATTGATCAGCGGCTTGCGCGGCACCAGGCCCTCGTCCATCAGCATGGAAATGCTCTTGGCGCCGGTGGGGTTGGGGTTGGCGTAGGGAATCCCGCCGAAGGACGAGCAGGTGCCCACACACACCACGGCGGCGGCGTTGGCCACGGTGTGCTTGCAGATATCGAGCATGCTCTTGCCGCCGATGGTGGCATAACCGCCTTCCACCGGCACCGAGCCGTCGATCATCACCACGTATTTGCCCGGATAGTCCTTGATGATCGCTTCCCGCGCGGCCTCGGCTGCTTCGCCGGAGGCGGCCATCAAGGTCTCGTGATAGTCCAGCGAGATAACATCGAAGATCAGCTTCTCGATGGTGGGCGCATAGGAACGGGTCAGGGACTCGGTACAACCTGTGCACTCCTGGAAGGACAGCCAGATGACATTGGGCCGCTGCTGTTTGGCCAGCGTCTCGGCAATCGCCTTGCCGGCTCCGGGCGGCAAGGCCATCGCGGAGGCCGTGACCGCACAGAACTTCAGGAACGCCCGGCGGCTTATACCATGGCGACGCAGATGCTCGCCTACCGTTTCTGACTTTGCCATGCGATCACCTCCCAAAGTGCGAGTCGTTACTATTCCTGATGTTGCGCCAGCTGGGTGCGCAGGTTTTCCAGCGTATCCCGTATATCGTCGGCGTGGCTGCGCAGCATGTCGGGGCAGGACGAGACTTCCAGAAATTCCGCCACCACCGTGTCCTCGGTGTTGTAGTGCGTCACCCACCAGACGCCATGAATGGCCGTTTCCCGCACCTGACTCAATCCCAGAGCGGTGATACGGGCGGTCAGCTCCCCCTCGCCCAGCACCCGCTCCAGCACGGTGCGGTCCGCCGCCGACATGGGGATACCCCGCAGGTCTATGCTGCTCTCTTTATCGTTGTTCAACAGTTCGTCCAACATCCCTTCGATCTCATGAAGCAGGGCCCACGCGTTGGCAGCACGTTCGCCCTTGTCTCCAACACCCACCTCGATGCCGATGTCTTTCCAAGCGTTCATTGCCGCCACTCCTCGATCAATTGCCTCACCAGCTGTGCCGCGTGGGGTATCGCCTGTGCGACCGCTTCGGTGGGAGCATCGCCCCAGTCCGTGCTCGCCGGTTGAATTCCCACCAACGCGCGACGGGCCGGCAAACGGCCGGCAAGATGGGCAATGGCCATCAGATCGAGCAGACTCACTTCATGCACGCTGCGCTTGCGGTTGCTGCCCAGAAACTCGTCCATGGCCTGGTCGCGAAAGCAGCGCACCGTGCCCGGGGCGGCCTGCAGTTCGCTGGCATCGACGACGATCAGATTGTCCGTGGACTCGATGGGTTCGGCGAGCGTAAAACTCAACGTTCCGCCATCAATGTAGTCCACCCCGTCCTGGGGCGTCTGCAGGCGCAGGTAATCGACTGTGTGCACCCCGACCCCTTCGTCGCTCAGCAGCGTGTTGCCCAGGCCCAGCACCACCAGCCGGCGCGCAGCCGTTGACGTAGGGCTGGTCGTATCGTCTGTCGTCATGGGTTACCTTCCAGAAGGCCTTCGCCGGAAGCCGGCATATCCATCACTACTTGCTTATGTGCTAATGGATTCGCCGTCCATCGACCCATGCAAATCGCCGCCCCAAAGCACCGTGACTTGTGAGCGAGCAGGCCTCGCGCGGGAGTTGAGGGCAGCCGTACGGGCATTGTGCTTTTTTCTTGCTTTTCCCGACAATTGAGCTGGCGTTTCATGTCTGAAACCACGATACACGCTCGTTGCCCACCGACACTGATCCATGTCAATTTCTGACCCGATTGTCCGCGCAGCCGTATGGACAAACCGGCTGCCAGGCGCTGAAATGGCCCTGTACCCAAGTCGGGCCTTCCGTGCCCGCACCGGCCCACAGGAGAATCCACCGGAATGTGTCTTGGCATACCCATGCAGGTAACCGCAGTCGATGGATTCATCGCCCATTGCGAAGCCAAGGGCGTGCAGCGGGACGTCAGTCTCTTTCTACTCCAGGACCAGGCTGTTTCAGCGGGCGATTTCGTGATGGTACACGTGGGTTATGCGATCCAGAAGCTCACCGATCAGGAAGCCCGTTCGGCCTGGGAACTGTATGACGAAATGCTGGCGACCATGGGTGCGACGGGCGATGCATGAACTGTCAGTGTGTCAGAGCATGCTCCGACAGGTCACCGCGATCGCCGACGAGCACCAGGCCTACGCCGTCGAACGGGTGATCGTACGGCTCGGACCTTTGTCCGGGGTCGAGCCTCATCTGCTGCAGCAGGCCTTTCCGCTGGCAAGCGCCGGCACCGTCGCCAGCGACGCCGAGTTGGTCATAGAGCGGCTGCCCGTGCGGGTGCGCTGCGACACCTGTGCGGCCGAAACCGACGCCCTGCCCAACCGGCTGGTGTGCGGCGCGTGTGGCGATTTTCACACCCGTTTGCTCAGCGGCGACGAGCTGGTGCTGGCCAGCGTCGAGCTGCTGCAGTCCGAACCGACCATCAACTGACCGACACCGCCGGGCGCTGCGTCACGGCGGACCGACCACGGGGGACGACAACCATGTGCGACACTTGCGGCTGCAACGTGACGCCCGCCAACGAACACCTGGTGCGCACCGACGGCAAGCTCGGGACCACGGGGGACGGACGGGCGGCGGTGGAAGTGCTTCAGGGCCTGTTGTCGGAAAACGATCGGCAGGCCGACCACAATCGCGCGCACTTCGACCGCCATGGCGTGTTGGCCGTCAACCTCATGTCCTCCCCCGGCTCGGGCAAGACCGCCCTGCTGGAAGCGACGCTGGACGCGCTGGCAGGACGGCTGCGGGTGGCCGTGATCGAGGGGGACCTGGAAACGGAGAACGATGCCGAACGGATTCGCGCCAAGGGAGTGCCGGCGATACAGATCGCCACCGGCAGCGCCTGCCATCTGGATGCTCATATGGTGCACGACGCCCTGCACGGACTGGATCTGGACGAACTGGATCTCGTTTTCATCGAAAACGTCGGCAACCTGGTGTGCCCGGCCAGCTTCGACCTGGGCCACCATCGCAATGTCACTCTGCTGTCGGTGACCGAAGGTGACGACAAGCCCGCCAAATATCCCGTCATGTTCCGCGCCGCGGACCTGATGCTGCTGACCAAGACGGACCTGCTGGAGGTGCTCGACGACTTCGATCCCCATCGCGCCGAGCAGTGCCTGCGCCGGCTGGCGAGCAATGCACCCATGCTGGAGCTTTCGGCGCGCAAGGGCCGGGGGCTGGACGCCTGGATGGGCTGGCTGCGCAACGAACTGTCCGCGCACCGCGAACGGCTCGCGGCGAACGAAACCCTGCGACCGGCCATCCAGCCCGACGGACTGCGTTTTCACCGCCATCACGGCCATGCCCATCACGGACACGACCATGGCTGACCCGCGTCCCCGGTATGCAACCGTCCAGCGCACCATAGGAACGGGGGCCACGCGCCGATGACCGCGACCGCGAAGGATTGGCTGGCGCGCATCCGTGCCCTGCCCATCGAGGGCAAAGTACGCATCATGAACGTGTGCGGCGGCCACGAGCGTTCCATCAGCATGGCGGGGCTGCGGGGTGCGCTGCCGGAGAATATCGAGCTCATACCCGGCCCGGGCTGTCCGGTGTGCGTGTGTCCGGAAGAAGACGTCTACGCCGCCATTCAGCTCGCTCTGCACGAGGACGTCATCCTGGTGGCGTTCGGCGACATGCTGCGGGTGCCGGTGAACGCGCCCCGCGCCCAACCCCGCTCCCTTGAACAGGCCAAGGCCGCCGGCGCCGACGTGCGGCCCATCGCCTCGCCCCTGGAAGCGGTGGGCATCGCTCGCGGCGAGCCGAATCGAACGGTGGTGTTCTTCGCGGCCGGTTTCGAGACCACCACTGCCCCGGTGGCGGCCATGGCGGCCCAGGGCATGCCGGACAACCTTCAACTGCTGTTGTCCGGCCGGCTCACCTGGCCCGCGGTGGCCATGCTGCTGGATTCCGAGGCGCCCGGCTTCGACTGCCTCATCGCGCCGGGCCACGTGGCCACGGTCATGGGGCCGGAGGAATGGCAGTTCGTGGTGGACAGGCACCACATTCCCGCCGCCGTGGCCGGCTTCTCACCGGTGTCCCTGCTGGCCGCCATGTATTCCACCCTGCGCCAACGTCTCGAAGGCCGCCGTTTTCTGGACAACTGCTATCCGGAGCTGGTGCGTGCGGACGGCAACCCCGGCGCCCGGCGCACACTCGATCAGGTCATGGACGTGGTGGATGCCAACTGGCGGGGCGTGGGCACCATCGCCCGTTCCGGCTTCGAGCTCAAGGCCGAGCTGGCGAGCCACAACGCCCGTGTGCAGCTCCCTACCCACACCAACCCCGATCGCAAGCGTGCCGGCCAGATGCCCCCGGGCTGCGACTGCGCCCGCGTGGTGCTGGGCAAGATCTACCCGAACCAGTGCCAGCTCTACGGCCGGGCCTGTACGCCCCGCAAACCTATCGGGCCATGCATGGTCTCCGACGAGGGCGCGTGCCGCATCTGGTGGGCCACCGGCGTGCGCGAGCCGGCCACCGCCACCAAGGCTCCTCCCGCCTGAGACTATCCATGCTACCGAGTCGGCGTTCCGCCTCCGCCGGTGACCCGGCCCGCGAGCTGCTGGTGGGCGGACAGGTGCAGGGCGTGGGCTTCCGTCCCTTCGTGTTTCGACTGGCCCACAGCCTGGGGCTCGCCGGTTGGGTGCGCAATGAAGTGGGTCGGGTACGCATCCGTCTGCAAGGCCCCGCGGCCGCATTGGACGACTTCGAAATCCGTGTGGTGCACGACGCCCCCGTCATCGCCCGTCCCCGACTGCTGGCCAGCCGCGCCACGCCCGCCGATGCGCTCGAGGATTTCCGCATAGAACCCAGCGCCGCAGGCCCGGACGCCGATATCCACGTGCCGCCCGATTACTTCACCTGCCCGGACTGCCTGCGGGAAATGAACGACCCGGCGGACCGGCGGTACAGGTATCCCTTCATCAATTGCACCCAGTGCGGACCACGCTACACCCTGATCCGCGCCCTTCCCTACGACCGGCCCAACACCACCATGGCCGGCTTCGAGCTGTGCCCGGACTGCGGCCGGGAGTACCGCGACCCGTTGGATCGGCGCTTCCACGCCCAACCGGTGGCCTGTCCCAGTTGCGGCCCGAACCTGACGTTCCTGCGTCCCGGCAGCGAAGCCATCGACGATACCTGGGAGGCGTTGGACGCCTGCGTGGACGCCCTGCGCAGCGGTGCCGTGGTAGCCGTCAAAGGCATCGGCGGCTACCACCTGATGTGCGACGGGACTGACGAAGCGGCGGTGGCGCGCCTGCGACGACTCAAGCCCCGCCCCCACAAGCCCCTGGCGGTAATGGTGCCGGCCCGGGGCGCAGACGGCCTGGCGGCCGTTCGCGAACTGGCCGCAGCCGATCCCGCCGCTGAGCGTCTGCTGGCCTCGCCCATGCGCCCCATCGTACTGATGCCGCTGCGCCCCCACGCCCCCCTGGCGCCGTCCATCGCGCCGGGCTTGTCCGAGGTGGGACTGATGCTGCCCTACAGTCCGCTGCACCACCTGCTGCTGGACGGCTTCGACGGGCCGGTGGTCGCCACCTCCGGCAACGTCGCCGGCGAACCGGTACTCACCGAAGCGGAGGCGGCCGAGCAACGCCTCTCCCGGGTTGCCGATGCCTTCCTGCACCACAATCGGCCCATCCAGCGCCCGGCCGACGATGCCGTGTTCCGCCCGATCGCCGGCCGACCGCGACCCCTGCGTCTTGGCCGGGGAACGGCCCCCCTGGAACTGGATCTGCCCTTCGAGCTGGACCGCCCACTGCTGGCCGTGGGCGGCCACATGAAGGCCACCGTGACGCTGGCCTGGAAGGGGCGCGCAGTGGTTTCCCCCCATATCGGGGACCTGGGAACGCCCCGCAGCCTGGCGGTATTCGAACAGGTGATCGCCGATCTGCAGGCGCTGTACGGCGTGCGCGCAGCCTGGATTGCCTGCGACGCGCACCCCGGTTACCAGAGCAGCCGCTGGGCGGCCCGGCAGTCCCTGCCGGTGATACATGTCTTGCACCACCACGCCCACGCCGGCGCACTGTATGCCGAACATGCCCTGGAGGGGGACCTGCTGGCCTTCACCTGGGACGGCACCGGCTATGGTGAGGACGGCACGCTGTGGGGGGGCGAGGCCCTGCTGGGTCGACCGGGCCGCTGGCGGCGGGTCGTTTCCCTGCGCCCGTTCCGACTTCCGGGAGGCGAGAAGGCCGGGCGGGAGCCTTGGCGCAGCGCGGCGGCGCTGTGCTGGGAGGCTGGCGCGGAGTGGATCCGGAGCGTGGACACCGAGCTGGCCCGCGAGGCCTGGAAGCGGGGTCTGAACGCACCGGTATCCAGCGCCGCCGGGAGGGTTTTCGACGCGGCCGCGGCGTTGACCGGCCTGGTCGACGTCGCCAGCTTCGAAGGGCAGGGCCCCATGTGGCTGGAGGCAAGCTGCGCCGGGGAATCCCAACCGGTGACCCTGCCCCTGGCACCGGACGACAACGGGCTGTACCGTACCGACTGGGCACCGTTGCTGCCCATGCTGCAGGATTCCAATCGGTCGGTTGCCGACCGGGCGAGTTGCCTGCACACGTCCCTCGCCCACGCCCTGCTGGCCCAGGCACGACAGGCACGCGCGGACACGGGCGTCACCCAGGTGGGCCTCACCGGCGGCGTGTTCCAGAACCGGCGCCTCACCGAAGAAGCGCTCGCTCTGCTGCAAGCCGACGGGTTCGGGGTATGGCTGGCGGAACTGATACCCGCCAACGACGGCGGCATCAGCTTCGGGCAGGCAATCGAGGCAGGCGTCACAGCGCAGCATCACACGATCTGATTCAATCAGAGACAGCTACGGAAGGACTCGCCGATGGCGGCACAACTGGACACCCATATCGCGCTGGCCCACGGCAACGGCGGGCGCTTCATGCGGGAGCTCATCGAGGAGCTGTTCGCGCGCCATCTGGCCAACCCCCTGCT
This sequence comes from uncultured Gammaproteobacteria bacterium, assembly GCA_964571225.1. Taxonomy (GTDB): domain Bacteria; phylum Pseudomonadota; class Gammaproteobacteria; order DATFLG01; family DATFLG01; genus DATFML01. The sequence continues at coordinate 66,307 of CAZNBB010000001.1, read as the reverse complement.
GGATACCGATGCCGATGCCGCCACTGTGCCTCTGGAACACGACGGCGAGGTGGTCATCACCACCGACGGCTTCACCGTCCAGCCCCTGGAGTTTCCCGGCGGCACCATCGGCAGCCTGGCCGTACACGGCACGGTCAACGACCTGGCCGTCTCCGGTGCCATACCCCGCTACCTGACCCTGAACTCGTTCATCGAGGAAGGGCTGGAAGTGAGCCTGCTGGAACGGGTGGTGGCCAGCATGGCGGCTGCCGCCCGCGAGGCCGGCGTGCAGATCGTCGCCGGCGACACCAAGGTGCTGCGCCGCGGCGAGGGCGGCGGCATCTACTTCGCCACCACCGGCCTGGGTCTGCGCCAGCCCGGCGTACAACTGGGGTTGCGGCAGGTCCAGGCCGGGGACGCGGTACTGGTCAGCGGCCCGGTGGGCGACCACGGCACCGCCGTCATGCTGGCCCGCGAGCAGTTCGGACTGCGGGGGGATCTGCAGTCCGACGCCGCCAGCGTGCTGCCCGCCTGCCAGGCGCTGATGAAGGTGCCGGGGCTGCGCTTCATGCGCGACCCCACCCGCGGGGGACTGGCCACCGTGGCCAACGAGATTGCCCGTGCCACCGGGCTGACGGTACGCCTGCAGGAGCCCGCCGTGCCGGTGCGCGATCCCGTGCGCTCGGTATGCGATATGCTCGGCTACGATCCGTTGTATCTGGCCTGTGAAGGGCGGGTGGTGGCGGTGGTGGCAGCAGAGTACGCCGATGCCGCCCTGGGAGCGCTCCAGGCCGTCTGCCCAGACGCCGCCGCCATCGGCCGCGTCGAGGAAGGACGCAGCCAGGTGATACTGGAAACCGAGTTGGGCGGCGAACGGTTCCTGGACGAACTGGAAGACGACCCACTGCCGAGAATCTGCTGACCGTCAGTCCGTAGAACCTGTCTCAAAATGGTGGATCGGTCGTCGACACAAGGCGCGGAGCGCGCGAGAAACGCGGTGTACGTAAGTCGATGAGCACCGCAGCGTGTTTCGCTACGCGGCATTGGCGGGTGAGACGCATTTTCAGATTGGTTCGATGCATCGGTCCGAGGGAACATCCTTATGAAACATCTCCATCATGTCCTGCTGACCATCGCCCTTGCCCTGGGTCTCGCCACCACCGGCTGCGCCGCCGACACCACCACCGGCGCCACGTCCCCACCCGCCCGCCAGGAGGCCAAGACCGTGACTGTCACCGGCAAGATCGTGCACCTGAGCATTGAAGGCGGCTTCTGGGGCATCGTCGCCAGCGACGGCGCCCACTACGACCCGGTCAATCTGCCCAAGGCGTTCCAGCAGGAAGGCCTGAAGGTGCAGGCGACCCTGCGCACCAAGCCCGGCATGGTCAGCTTCCACATGTGGGGGACGCTGGTGGACGTGGTCGATATCCAGAAGGCCGACTGACGAAAAGGCCGCTTCCCCGGCCCGCGGCACCCGGCGCGGGCCCGCCGTCGACCATCTACCGCCGACGCCCGGGGACACAGCACGGCGAGGCTTTCGGCAGCTGTCGCATCGGCCGGTTGTACTGGATGCCTGGCTCTGCCATGCTCGAACGTGGGTTGCCCCCAGGACAGGGATCATGTCATACGCACACCATAAGCCGGCAGATTTATTGATTGGGCTCATGGTTGCCCGCTCCCGGCACCGGTAGTCTTCCCAGCATGAGCGACTGGCTGCCAAGGCAACAGCTTCAGCATCTGATCGACGTCCTGCGGGGAGCGGGTTATCACTGTGTCGGCCCGCACGTACAGGATGGCGCAATCGTCTATGGCCCCCTGGAGGACGAAGCCGACCTGCCCCGGGACCTGCGCGACCGCCAGGCGCCGGGGTCCTATCGGTTGGAAGCCGCCGACGGGCCGCGACGCTTTGCCTGGGCCAACGGGCCCCAGGCCGTCAAGCCGCTGGCGTTCGCCGCCCGGGAGGTGCTCTGGCGCAGCGAACGGGACGACAGCGGGCGGCTGAGCTTTCGGTCGGAGGGCGCGCAACCCTCGCCTACCGCCGTCATCGGCGTACGGGCCTGCGACCTGGCGGCGCTGGCCATCCAGGACCGCCATTTCATGGCAGGCCGCTACCCGGACCCGTACTATGCGGCGCGCCGACGCAGTCTGCTGCTGATCGCGGTGCATTGCACCCACCCGGCCGACACCTGCTTCTGCGCGTCCACCGGCGACGGACCGGAAGCCGATAGCGGCTTCGACCTGGCGCTCCATGAACAGGACGCCGGCTACGTGGTCACCGCGGGCAGCAGCGCCGGTGAGCAAATCCTCGCCCACCTGGGGCTGGAGGAGGCGTCCGCCGACACGGTGGCCGCCGCCCGCGGCGAAGTGCAACGCGCCGCCCAGGCTCAGCATCGCAGGTTGCCCGGCCGCAACCTGCGCGACACCCTGTTCGCCAACCTGGACCATCCCCGCTGGCAACAGGTCGCCGAGCGTTGCCTGGCATGCGGCAACTGCACGCTGGTCTGCCCGACCTGCTTCTGCCACCGGGAAACGGAGGAACCGGCCCTGAACGGCGCCCGCAGCCAGCATATGCGCGAGTGGGATTCCTGTTTCAGCACCGGCCACAGTGCGCTGCACGGCTTCAACATGCGTCCCGACATCCAGCACCGTTACCGCCAGTGGCTGACCCACAAGCTGGGCAGCTGGCACGATCAATTCGGGCGCAGCGGCTGCGTGGGCTGCGGGCGCTGCATCACCTGGTGTCCGGTGGGCATCGATATCACCGAAGAAGCCACCGCCCTGTGCGCGGCAGACACCGGAGCCCATTCATGAGCAGCCCCTATCTGCCCCATTGCGCCGAGATCGTGGAACGCATCGAGGAGGCGCCGGACGTTTTCACCCTGAGACTGCGCCTCAGCGACAACGATGCGCACCGCAGCTACCGCTTCGAGCCGGGCCAGTTCAACATGCTCTATCTCTACGGCGTCGGCGAGGTGCCCATTTCCATCGTGTCCGATCCGCGGGACGATGCGTTGCTGGATCACACCGTACGCGCCCTCGGGCGTGTGACCCGCGGGCTCGCAGCCCTGCAGGCTGGAGACGCCATCGGCGTTCGCGGACCCTACGGGCGCGGCTGGCCTCTGAAGGCCGCCGAAGGCCGCGACGTGCTGGTGGTCACCGGAGGGCTGGGCTGTGCGCCGGTGGTGGCGGCCATCCGCTATATCCTGCGCCGGCGGGACCGCTATGGGCGGCTCACCATCCTGCAGGGCGTAAAGCACTCCAAGGATCTGCTGTGGCGCGAACAGTACGAAGCCTGGGCGCGCCATCCCGACACCGAAGTGCTGCTGGCCGCCGATCAGGGCGGACCTGCCTGGCCCTGGCATGTGGGACTGATCACCGAACTGTTCGACAGAATCGACATTCAGCCGGGCCGCACGCTGAGCATGATGTGCGGACCGGAACCCATGATGGTCGCGGCGGTACGGGAACTGCGCACCCTGGGGCTGGGCGACAGCGATATCTATGTGAGCATGGAGCGCAACATGCAATGTGCCGTGGGCCATTGCGGCCACTGCCAGATAGGCGGCAGCTTCGTATGCCGCAACGGGCCTGTGTTTCCCTACACGGAACTGGCCGAGTTGATGGGGCGTCGTGGATTTTGACGCGCCAGTTGAGGGCTGCAGCGGACACCGGACAGGGGCGACAGTCGCCATCGCCGCCAGGTTCGGGCCACGCCGCGCAAACCGCCGCCGTTACTACACGGGACCATTCGGGAGTACGCAGTGAACGCCAAACCCCGCATCGCGGTTCACAAGTTCAGCTCCTGCGACGGCTGCCAGCTGGCCTTCCTCAACCTGGGAGAAGAACTGCTGGAACTCGCACAGCGGGTGGACATCGTGCACTTCGCGGAGGCCGGTGCCGTGGACCCGGAGGCGCCCGTGGATATCGCCTTCGTGGAGGGAAGCATCTCCACCCCCGACGAACAGGCCCGCATTCAGACAGTGCGGGCCAACAGCCGCATGCTCGTCACCATCGGGGCCTGTGCCACTTCGGGAGGGCTGCAGGCCCTGCGCAACCATGCCGACAGCGCCGAATGGATGGCGCGGGTGTATGCGCACCCAGAGTACATCGAGACCCTCAGCACCGCGACGCCCATCGCAGCCCATGTGCGGGTGGACTTCGAACTGTGGGGCTGCCCGGTGAGCAGCACCCAGATCGTGGCGGCGGTCCGCGCCCTGCTGTTCGGGGTCACGCCGGTGCCCGACGGCGACAAGGTCTGTCTGGACTGCAAGCGCCAGCACAACGTGTGTGTACTGGTCGCCCACGGGGAACCGTGCCTGGGTCCCGTGACCCGCACCGGCTGCGGTGCGTTGTGCCCGCGCTTCGGCAGGGACTGCTACGGCTGCTACGGGCCGTCCGACAACCCGAACGCCGACTCCCTCGGGGCGCGCTTGCGGGGGCTGGGGCTGGTGCCGGACGCCGTCGCCCGCCGCTTCCGTTTCATCCATAGCGCCCAGCCGGCCCTGGCGGAAGCGGCCCGGCGCGCGCTGGGAGAAGACCATGAGTGAGCGACGGACAGTGGACATCCATGTGCCCGTGCTGGCGCGGGTAGAGGGCGAAGGCGCGCTGGAGCTTGCCGTGCGTGACGGTACCATCGAAAAGCTCATGTTGCGCATCTACGAACCACCGCGGCTGTTCGAGCAGTTCCTGGTGGGCAGGGAATACCATGAAGTGCCCGACATGGTGGCCCGCATCTGCGGCATCTGCCCGGTGGCCTATCAGATGAGCGCGGTTCATGCCATCGAACAGGCTTTCGGGATGCAGCCCGATCCCTGGGTGCGGGACATGCGACGCCTGTACTACTGCGGCGAATGGCTGGAAAGCCACGCCCTCCATATCCACATGCTGGCGGCGCCGGACTTTCTCGGCTATCCCAGCGTGACCGCCCTGGCCCAGGACTACCCGGCGGAAGTGCGGCGCGGCCTGCGCCTGCAGGGCCTGGGCAACGCCATCGTCGCCGCGTTGGGCGCGCGTTCGGTGCATCCGGTGGGCGCACGGGTCGGTGGCTTCAGCCGTGCACCCACGGCGGCCGAAGCCCGCGCCTTGCTGGAAAGTCTGCGCGAGGCACTGCCGGATGCGGAGGAGCTGGTGCGTTGGACCGCGTCCCTGGAGCTGCCGGCCAGCGACCAGGAATTCACCACAGTGGCCCTGCGTCATGGGGACGAATATCCCATGAACGAGGGCAGGCTGGTATCCAGCGCCGGGCTGGACATCGACATCCGCGAGTTCGACGACCATTTCCGCGAACATCAGGTTCCCCATTCGACCGCCCTGCACAGCCATTTGCATGACCGACCGTATCTGGTCGGCCCGCTGGCCAGGCTCAATCTCAATCTGGATCGGCTGCCGGCCCAGGTGCAGGACCTGTTGGACGACACCGGCCTGTCCTGGCCCAGTCGCAACATGTTCCACAGTGTCGTGGCACGGGCGGTGGAAATTCATTACGGCTGTGTCGAAGCGATCCGTCTGCTGGAACGGTACCAAACGCCGACCGCCCCCCGTCTCGAACCCACGCCGCGGGCCGGCGTAGGATTCGGCTGCACGGAGGCGCCGCGAGGGATTCTCTGGCATCGGTATGAATTCGACGAACGGGGCACCGTTATCGACAGCCGCATCGTACCGCCCACAAGTCAGAATCAGGCACGCATCGAACAGGATCTGAAGTGGACCCTGGAAGCGGGCGATCTGGAAAGCGACGACCGGGAACTGCGCCAGTTGTGCGAAACGGTGATCCGCAACTACGACCCCTGCATCTCCTGCGCAACCCATTTCCTGGATCTGCGGATAGACCGGCAATGACCTTGTACGTCGTCGGGATCGGCTCGGATGTGGGAGACGACCAGGTCGGCTGGCTGATCGCAAACCGTCTGCAGGACCGTCGCGCGGATGCGCAGGCCCACTGCTGCCGATCCCCCATGGAACTGCTGGCCAGGCTGCCGGTGGACGACTCACTGCTGATCGTGGATGCCGTCCGGTCAGGGCACCATCCGCCCGGTACCATCCACCGGCTGCAGTGGCCCGCCACGACCCGCCTGGCGGCGTGGCAGCAGCCCGCCAGCAGCCACGGCCTGAGCCTCGCCGATGCTCTCTCTCTAGCGGACCAGCTGACGCTGCTGCCCCGGACAACGCTGCTGTGGGGCATTGAGATACCGGAGCCGACGCC
>CAZNBB010000001.1:0-60116 GCA_964571225.1 uncultured Gammaproteobacteria bacterium | reverse complement strand
TTCGATCGGATCACGCCGCCCTCGATCACGAGCTCAATGCCCACGCCCGACCTGTCCGCGCCCGTCCTGTCCGCTGTGGACTCACTGATACGGAGTGCGGACCGGTATTTTCCCGTACAGACTGTAATGGATTGCGGATAAAGCCCCACCCTGCCCCGGCCGCTTCCTGGCCTTATTTCGGACCGAATGCCCCTCCAAGGGCCGTCACACTGGCGACATATGCACGGTGCACTATACTTTCGGACAAAGTGACCCAACCTGCTACTGCCTGCAATGACCGGTAACAATGGCGGGCCTCACCATCGGCGGGTACGGGTAGATTCAGTGCGCCCCTGGTTTGTTGGCCCCGGTCGATGCGGTGGAAGTCGGGTTCCGCAGTTCGGCCGACGGCGCTTCAATTGCGCAGTTCCGGCGGGCGATAAGTGTAACCAAGCAACTGTTTGACGGCGATTGACCGAAGAAGGAGGTAACTATGGAACGTCGCTGGAGCCCCCGCAGAGAATTCCCCAATCCGGTGTCCATCGATTGCGAGGGCCTGGGCAGCATATCCTGCCGCTCCCATGACATCAGCATGGAGGGCATGTTCGTAGAAAGCGAACAGCTGCCGCCCGAGGCCAATGCGCCGGTACGTGCCCGCTTCACGCTTGAGGCCAACGGGCGTAGACAGGACTACGACATCAAGGGACGGGTGGCCTACCGTACCCGGAACGGCGCCGGCATCACTTTCCGGGAAATCGACGTGGATCTTTGCCGCCAGCTTCACAACGTCCTCTATCCTGAGGACAAGCCGGCGGCCTAGCAGCGCCGCCCGCTATTCCATCCTTACAGAACGCAGGCCGGTTGACGCCTTCCGACAGGCGTCAACCGGTCCTACGGCAGTCGTTCCAGGCACTGCGCATGGAGTTTGTAGCGCACGCCGATCAGTGCAAGCGCTTCACGCACGGCATCGGCGCGATCAGCGTCCGCCTCTTCCAGCGCAAAATGCATCTTGGTCCCCTTCTTGTTGAGCATGGGCGGCGTCAACAAGGTCCCACGGGTAGCCGCTTCCAGGTCTTCGCAGCTTTGGCGCAGCAGATCGCGCCACTGGGCATCCGCCTGCTCTGACGGACGCTCCCCGCGGCTCCGCGCCTGCAGCTGCTCGGCAAGGGTTCGCGCCCTGGCTCTCATGCCTTTGTTCACCGGCGTATGGTACAGACTGACTACGGTACGCTCTGGAAGCCGATCGAATACCGAAATCTCTATGATCGAGTCGGCCGCTTTGTAGGCCTTCTCCACCTTGATACCGAGCTGGGCCACGCTCCAGCCCTGGCGCTTCTTGCGCTTGAGGTCTTTGCGCGCCTCATCGTATTCCCGCTGGCGTTCGTCGATACCTTCGATGAGCTCGCGCGCGGCCATCAGCAACGCCTCGCTGTCGTTCGTTTCCATATACTGCCGGGCGCGGTCGAGCCTCTCCCGGGACGTGATTTGTTCCGCTTGCGCCAATTCTTCTCTCCCCCTTGCTAGTCCGCCAATCGCTCGTTGACCGCCTCGGCGCGCTCGCGCAGGGCGGCATTCATCGCTTCGAACCCCGCCTGCAGCCGACGCCTCAACACAGGCCACAGAAACGGCACCAGCACGCCAGTGAAAGTCTCCCGTTGGATGAAGGTCACCCGCGTACCGCTCAGCGCTTGGATACGGAAAACATGTTCGCCATCCAACAGCCCGGGGACCACCAGACGGGCAATCCAGCCGAGCTCCTCCCGCGGACGCACGGTAACCACCGTGGGGCGAAGCCGCAACCGGCGACCGTCAGGCGCTTCAATGCCGACCGTCAACCATTCGCCCACTTCCGCAATGCCCTCCACGCTGCGGATGAATGGATTCCATTGGGCATAGCGTGCGAAGTCGGTCAGTATACTCCAGACCTTTTCGGCACTCGCAGCGACGTCGATTTCCGTATACAGTTCCTTGCGCACAGGGGCACCGCCGTTGGGAAAATCGGCCAGGCTTCGCTCTGCAGAAGCTGCCGTGCAGTCGCGAAGCGTGATGGGCCGCATGTCTTAGCACATCGCCTACCCCGCGTCCACCCGCCTCCGGTCCGCAAGGCTCGCCTATCCGACGACACCTGCACGTGGTCAACCGACTTTGACCGGTTGCGCTCGCAACGCCAGACCCAACGGGCCGGTCACACCACGTTGCTCGCGTTTCCGACCTGCAAACGCCGAGGCACGCCAGGGCGGCATCACACCGATCCCGCATCGTCGGACTCCCGGGCCAGTCGTGCCAGCGAATCGCCCTTCAGCCGATACACGGTCCATTCGTCTTTCGCGGTGGCGCCCAGTTGCTCGTAGAACCGGGACGCGCGTTCGTCCGTGGCGAGCACCCACCACTCCAGGCGACCGCACCCGCGCTCGAGAGTCAAACGGGCGATATGGGCCAGCAACCGGCGCCCGATACGCTTGCCCCGCCACACCGGCAGCACATACAGATCCTCCAGATGAATGCCGCAGCGCCCGCGGAACGTGGAATAGTTGTTGTAAAAGAGCGCGAAGCCGGCCGGTGCATCCCCCATGTAGGCAAGTACGACTTCCGCCCTGGGGCGTGGGCCGAACAGCGCATCATGCAAATCGCCTTCAGTGGCCACCAATTCGTGGGCAAGGCCCAGATGGTCGGCCAAAGCGCCGATCATCTCGTGAATGACAGGCACGTCATCTATGCCGGCCGGTGCGATTCGAATCTTGTCCATGGCGGTCTCCTTCGGCGCACCGAATCACCGATCACCAGTGAATGAGCTCCTTGCGAATGTTGCGCACGTGCAGCTTGTTGGCTATCCGGATCATGGGGCCGATCAGCATCTGGATACTGCCGATCAGAAACAGCCACGTGCCGTAGTCCTGCATGCTGGGATAGAAGAAGAAAACACTGCCGATCACGAAGAACAGACTGGAGAGTGAATCGTTAAGGATGTGTATCCACTCATAGGTTTCGTGCAGTCGTCTTTCCCGATGGCTGGGGACTGATCCGTTCCAGGTCTGAGGGTAGGCGGAGTTGTCATTGGGCATAGGGCATCCTCTGTTGTTTCGAAAGGCGCCGGGGTGACGCACGGTGTCCGGGATCCCCGCCGGATTGGCGGCCAGCAGCGCAGGCGGCCTCCCAGGGAGCCTCTGCACAGGTCGATCAAGTGGATGATCGCAGGCGCAAAGGGGCGAAGAAGCGCAGTTTACAGACAGTCTGTCGCTTCTCGACCCCGCATTCCGAGCGCCCTTGCAACGCCGTGAGCGCCGCTTCAGCGGCCTGTGCGGAGGTTCCCTAAGGAAGTTCCCGGCACGAGGGAACGGATAGGATGGTATCAGGAACCGCCGGCCGGCAGAGAAACCCGTCGTCCAAGACGGGAATGAAGACGCTGCAAACGGTGCGCGTGAGCCGGATTGGCGCGCTCCACCAGCGCCAGTCGCTCAGCATAGTGCAAGGCCTGAGTAAAATCCCCGCACATATGTTCGTAGAACTTGCTCAGGCGCTCCAGGGCTTCGACGTTGTCGTGAGCGGCCAACCGCCGCCAGATGGCGACCGCGGCCGCCCAGTCGCCTCGGTCCCGGTGCAGCCGCGCCAGCTCGTTGGAACCGGCGGGACACAGGCTGTGCGCGTGGGCCTCCAGCATGGCCAAGGCAGCGGCGACGTCCCCACGCCCCCGTTGAAAGCGGGCCACCGCCAGCGGATCTCCACCCCAGGCTTCCGGATCGCGGTACACATTCTCCAGCACCGGCATCAGGGCCGCCAGGGAAAGCAAGTCCCACCGGTTGTGCTTGGTCACCCCCGGCAGCAGTGTCATGGAGCCGCGCCGTACCCAGTCGAACCACGCCTGGGGTGCCATTGCGCCGGGCAGATCGTCGCGACGGTGAAAATCCAGCAGCCGTTGTTCGGCGCTCTGCAGGCGGCAATCCGGCCATTGGCGAGCAAACGCGCGCCGGGTGGGATGCAGCAGATCGATCTGGGGCAACGCGGAAAACGGATCGGTCCGGCCTTTGAGGCGATAGCGGGCGGTCAGCAGGGGTACATCGAAGCTGCGGCCGTTGAATGTGACCACGGCCTGCCCGCGCGCCACCCATTCCCGTGCCGCCTCCAGCAGCGCGGCTTCCCCGGAGAAACGCGTCAGCACCAACTGCATGAGTTCCAGGCCTGTGGGCCCCAGTCGCGCCAACCCCAGCAGAAACACGACCGTCCCGGTTCCACCGGCCAGGCCGGTGGTCTCTGTATCCATGAACACCAGCTCATCGACCGCCACCGAGCCACCCGGCGACAGCGCATCCAAGGACGTCGCCAGCGCGTCCCGCAGGCGCACGCGCCCATGGTCATGCTCCAGAGCCAACGTCTCGCCTACCGCGATGACGCCTTCGGCGATGCAGGCACCGCCGAGCTGCTCAGCCAGCACGACATCGTCCTTCTCGCTCCTTGGGGAGGCAGCGCCGCGCAGGCGCTGCATACGCCCGCCCAGCTCGGACTGCACGGGAACCGCCTGCGGCGCTGCCGGCGCGTTCGAGCGCAGCTTTCCCAACCTGTCGCTAAGGCGACTCATGGCCGGAATATCCCGAAGCCAGCAGATCGATCACCCGCAGGGCAGCGGCCTTGGGCGAGCCGCCGCGGGCTTCTTCACTGGCCAGGATCGGGCCGACGCAGGCCGGGCAACCGTGTCGGCAGCCGCAGTCCTGCACCAGCACCCGGGCGCCGGCCAGCACCTTCGTGCGCAGATCGAACAGCGGCGCCGACAACCCTACGCCGCCGGGATAGTTGTCGTACAGGAACACGGTGGGCACGAAACCATGGGTGTCGGCCTCCACGGGTTCCCCGTCCGCGCTGCGCATGCGCCCGCGTCCGTCGGCGTCCACGGTGGCGAACCAGGTACCCTGCCCGTCGCCGACCGCGCGTCCCAGATCGCGCAGCTCGGACATGGTGAGCAGCGCCGCCACCGAATGCATGGCGTAGGCAGCGCCGAGAAAACCGTCCAGTGCCTGCCAGCGGCTTTCGAAGGCGGCTTCCAGGGCACGACTGTCCACCTGCCACCACACCGCTGTGGTGTGCATTTCCTGATCGGGCAGATCCACATTGCCGTAGCCCACGTTGTCGTGGGTGTAATAGCGGATCTTCTTGTAGCCGGCCACCCGCCGCACCACGTGCACCTCACCCCGGGCGCAATGGGCACCGGCGGCGGAATCCCGCTCGAAGTCCTCCAGGATCTTCAGCCGCGTATAGTCGATGGCGTCGGTGTAATAGTCGGCCTCGGTCTGGCGCACGAAGGCCTTGCGCCCTTCCCAGTCCAGGCGTTCCACCTGCCAGGGCCTAGCCTGCACCATGTAGATGGCGCCTTCGTAAAGGGTCACCGGCGCGCTGGTGTAGTCCACTTCGGCGATCACCTGCTTGCCGCCGTCGGTGATGTCGATGACCACGAAATTGCCCTCGGCCACCGAGCGCAGGCTCACGCTGTTGGCGGGATAGCTGTCGTCCATCCAGTGCCAGCCCTCACCCTCCCGGTGCAGCACGCCTTCTTCCTCCAGATAGGCCAGGCACTCTGAGAGTTCCTCGCCGCCGAAACGCTCTCCTTCCCGAAAGGCGAGTTCGAAGGCGGCACAGCGTATGTGATCCATGAGGATCAGCAACTGGTCCGGGTCGATGCGGGCGTGCTCCGGCGACGCCCCGAGGAAAAAATCCGGGTTGCGCACGATATACTGGTCCAGCGGCTCGCTGGTGGCCACCAGCACACCCAGGGCCGGCCGGTTGCGCCGCCCGGCGCGACCCAGGCGCTGCCAGGTGCCGGCGATGGTGCCCGGGTAGCCGTTCAGCACGCACACGTCCAGGGCGCCGATGTCCACGCCCAGTTCCAGGGCCGAGGTGGAGATGACGCAGTCCACCGATCCCGCCCGCAGCTTTTGCTCGGTGTCCCGGCGTTCCGTGGGCAGATAGCCGCCCCGGTAGGCGCGCACCCGCGGCGGGCGGCGTGGGTCCCGGTCGAACACGTCCTTGAGGTACTTGGTGAGCACTTCCACCATCAACCGGGTCTGGGTGAACAGGATGGTCTTCAATCCGCTCTTCACGGCATAACGGGCGATGCGGGTGGTCTGGGAACGGGCCGATGCACGGATGCCCAGATCGGGATTGATCACCGGCGGGTTCCACAGCAGCAGCTGTTTCGCGCCCTGGGGCGCGCCGCTTTCGTCGATGGTCCGCACCGGCCCTTCGATGAGCTGCTCGGCCAGCTCGCCGGGATTGGCGATAGTGGCCGAACAGAGCACGAACACCGGGTCGCTGCCGTAGAACCGGCAAATACGCCGCAGCCGGCGCAGCACGTTGGCCACATGGGAGCCGAACACGCCGCGGTAGGTGTGCATTTCGTCGATCACCACATAGCGCAGGTTCTCGAAGAACTGGGCCCACTTGGTGTGGTGCGGGAGGATGCCCTGGTGCAGCATGTCCGGATTGGACACCACGATGTCGCCGCGGGTACGTACCGCCTTGCGGGCATCGCCCGGGGTGTCGCCGTCGAAGGTGTACGCCCGCACCCCCAGCTCGCCGGCCCGGTTGAGCTCCAGGATCTCGGCAACCTGATCCTGGGACAGGGCCTTGGTGGGAAACAGGTACAAAGCCTTGGCCTTGTCCTGCAGGGCCGCCTGCAGCACGGGCAGGTTGTAGCAGAGGGTCTTGCCGGAGGCGGTGGGCGTGACCACCACCGTGTGGCGGCCGGCACGCACCGCCTCCCACGCCCCACGTTGATGGCTGTACAACCGCTCCACGCCGCGGGAGTGCAGGGCCTGCACCAGGCGCGGGTCCAGATCGGGAGGAAAGGGTTCGTAGCGCCCCGGCCTCGCCGGCACCACCAACTCGCCGGTAATGCGGCCGCGGTACTTGCGCTTCAGGCGCGCCACCAGACGGGCGACACGATCCGGCTCGGTAGCGCCGATTTCCTCGGGGATCTGGGGGGCGGGCAGGGACATGGCTCGTTCTCCATCCGTTCTCTATCGTGATACTATAGAACCGATGGAGAACAGACAAGCCACTGCCGACCTGACCCACCGCCAACGGGAGATCTACGCGCACCTGCTGGAACGGGTGACCGCGGGCGCTGCGCCACCCACCCTGGATATCCTGTGCCGGGAGCTGGGTTTGAGTTCCCGCGGTTCCCTGCACAAGCAGATCCAGGCCCTGATCGCCGCCGGTCTGGTGGCACCCATGGACGGCAAACAGCGCGGCATACGGCTGTCCCACGATGCCGGGCAGAGCGAAGACACCCTGCCCTGGCTGGGCTACATCGCCGCCGGCCGACCCATCGAGGCCGTCCCCAACCCCGAACCGGTCCCGGTCCCCGCCATGCTGCGCACTACCCGCCCCTGCTACGTGCTGGAAGTGCGCGGCGATTCCATGATCGAGGAAGGCATCCTGGACGGCGACCGGGTGATCATCGAGCAGCGCGACACGGCCCGCAACGGCGAGATCGTGGTCGCCCTTATCGACGGCGAGAACGCCACCCTCAAGCGCATCGAACAACGTCCGGGGGAAGTAATCCTGCACCCGGCCAATGGGGCTCTGGCGTCCCAGCGCTACCGACCCGGGCAAGTCATCATCCAGGGCGTGCTGGTGGGTCTCATGCGGTCCTACCGCTGACGCGGGGTTCTTCTCTCCGCGCTCTTCGGTCCCTATCCTGTTCCCATGTGCGGACGATTCACCCTCGCCACTCCCGCCGAACGCATCGCCGAGCATTTCCAGCTCGCCTCGGTGCCCGTGCTGGCGCCCCACTACAACATCGCCCCCTCCCAGAGCATTGCCGCCATCCGGGCCGCCGGGGGGACACGGGAACTGGTGTGGCTGCGCTGGGGGTTGGTACCGGCGTGGGCCAAGGACCCCAAAATCGGCTACAAGATGATCAACGCCCGCGCCGAAAGTCTGGCCGAACGGCCCGCCTACCGCACCGCGTTCCGGCGCCGGCGCTGCCTGGTGCCGGCCGACGGCTTCTACGAATGGAAAGGTACGGGGCGCGGCAAGCAGCCCTACCACATCCGGCGGCGTGACCGCGGGCCTTTCGCCATCGCAGGGCTGTGGGAACACTGGAAAAGCCCTGCAGGGGACATCATCGAATCGGTCACCCTGGTGACCACGGCTGCCAACGCCCTGCTGGCCCCCGTGCATGACCGCATGCCGGTGCTGCTGGCGCCCGAGAGCTATGGGACCTGGCTGGATCCCGCGGTGCAGGAACCAAAACATCTGACGGCGTTGCTGCAGCCCTGCTCCGGCGATGAGCTGGTGGTGCAGCCGGTGAGCGCGCGGGTGAACAACACCCGCGAGGACGATGCTGCACTGATCGAAGGCGAGAAGGAACCGAACCGGAGCGCCTGAGCCACAGCAATCCCGTCCCTTGGCTGAACCCCGTGGAACCCGACGCCCGCCGGCCCATCGCTCAGGCCAACCGTGCGGCGAGCGCCGCACCTCCCGTCACCGCGCGGCGGCACACCGCCCGCTGAGCCCTTGCGCTTATCCCTACCTGGTCCCATCCTCAGGGCGCGGTAAAGGCGTACCCCTGCTCCTGCAATTCGATGATGCGCGCCACACCGGCCGGGACGATTCCCACACCCTCCGTCAGCGTCGGCTTCTTGCCCGTCTTGCGTTCGATCTTGGCCATGGTGTTGGCACAGGCGCTGAACTTGACGTTCTGCATGGCGAGGCTCTTCACCCGCAGCGCTTCCGGACTCTTGGGGGTGAGAATGGCCAGCCCACGGCCAAAGGCGACGATTTCGATTTCCACGTTGTCCAGCCCGTACAGGCGCTGGAGATTGGCGGCCATGTTCAGAGCGATCGTGTGCTCGGCGGGATCCGGATGACTCACCTGAATAACCACCTTGTGCACCGCCTGGCCCTGGGCCTGCACACTGGACATCCAGCCTGCGAACGGCCAGAGACCGGGAATCGCGAGCCATGGTTTCCATCATCGGTTGCTCCTTCCTAACCACACGACACTGTGTCCCGTCGACTATACCCCCGCCTTTACGTTTCGTTAACATTTATCCAACTAGACCGACCAACACCCGCGGGATACGGGCTATTCCCGGCCGTCCCGTCCCCACCCTATCGGCCAAAAAAACCCGCCGGACAATGACGTCCGGCGGGCCTGTGACGGGAACAAACTGCAGGCGCTTAGCCGCCGCCCTCCTCGGCGGCAAGGGCATCCAGGTCCCGCTGCTGCGCCGCCTCGTTGGCGGCGATCTTGGCGTGGTCCTTGGACAGGTACAGGTACATCACCGGCACGATGTAGAGGCTGAACAACGCCCCGATGCCCAGTCCACTGGCGATCACGATGCCCAGCTCGTTGCGGGGCGGCGCGCCGGAACCCGTCGCCGTGATCAGCGGGATCACCCCCAGCACCATGGACAGGGTGGTCATGAGGATAGGACGCAGGCGGATACTGGTGGCCTTTTCCACTGCCTCACGCAGCCCCAGCCCCTCGCTTTCCTGCAGATTGTTCGCGAACTGCACCACCAGAATGCCCTGCTTGGTGATCAGGCCGATGAGGGTGATGAGGGCGATCTCGGTGTAGATGTTCAGGGTGGCCATACCCAGGGCCATGAACAGCAGCGCCCCGGCCGCCGACATGGGCACCGCGAACATGACGATCATCGCATCCCGGAAGCTGTTGAACTGGGCCGACAGCAGCAGGTAGATGAGCACCAATGCCAGCACCACCGAGACCATGAAGGTGTTGCCCTGCTCCATGAACTGGCGCGACGAACCCGCGTAGTTGATGGCGGCATCCGGCGCAATCTCGTGGGTGGTCTGGGCCAGATACCGCAGGGCTTCGCCCTGGGACACGCCCGGGAACGGCACACCCTGAATCGTGACGCTGTTGATGCGATCGAACTGGGGCAGATCCTGGGGGATCACGCGGGTCTTGAACGAAACCAGCGTCGACAGGGGGATGAGTCTGCCGTCGGCGGCCTTGATGTGATACTGCTCCAGATCGCTGGGATCGGCACGGAACATGTCAGGTGTCTGGGGAATCACCTGATAGGCGTAGCCGTCCATGGTGAATCGATTGACATAGGCCCCGGACAGCATCGGCTGCAGGTCCGCCGCCACCTGATCCATGGTGATCCCGAGATCCGCCGCCAGCCTGCGGTTGACCACCAGCTCGTACTGGGGCTGGTCGATCTTCAGATCCTTCTGCAGAAACAGGAAGCGATGACTCTCCCGCGCCTTGGCCAGCACGGCATTGGCCACATGATCCAGATCCCCATAGGGTCTCGATGAAGTGATCACGAAATCGATGGGGAACAGACCGGCCGAGCCGGGCAGCGGGGGCGGCGTAAAGGCGGCCGCCTTGAGGCCCGTGACGTCACCCAGATCCTGCTGGATCTTCGGCTTGAGCTCGCTCGCCGTCTGCTTGCGCTCGCTGAAGGGTTTGAGCGTCATGCCGCCGATCAGGCTGTTGGTGCCGCCACCGGTGGGGCTGAAGCCGGTCACCAGGAAGGTATGCTCCTTCGCGGATACCTTGTCGAAGGTCTTCAACACCTCCTGGCCGAGCGCGTCCACGTAGTTGGGTGCCGCATTGGGCGGTGCCGTGCCCAGGGTGAACACCACACCGCTGTTCTGGGGCGGCGAGAGTTCATGACGTACCCCGGTGAACAGAAAATACAAGGCCGCGAAGGTCGCGATGATGAAGATGCTGCCCACCACCGGAAACTCGAGGAAGCTGTGCAGGGAGCGGTCGAACAGCACCCGGAAGCGCTGGAAGCCGACTTCAAGAAAGTGGTTCAGGCCGTGGGACGGCGTTGAGCGCAGGATGCGCCCACTGAGCATGGGGGACAGGGTCAGGGCAACGACCATGGACAGCATGACGGCGAACACGATGGTCATCGCGAACTCGGTGAACAGGGCGCCCGTGAGCCCCCCGCCGAATGCCACCGGCAGGTAGACCGCGATCAGGGTGGTGGACATCACTATGATGGGCAGGGTGAGCTCGCGCGCTGAAATGACCGCCGCCTGAAAGCCCGACCGACCTTCGTCCACGTGCCTGTGGACGTTCTCCACCATCACGATGGCATCGTCCACCACCAGCCCGATGGCGAGCACGAAGGCGAGCAGAGTGAGAAGATTGAGCGAGTACCCCGCCATGTACATGAAGAACCCCGCCCCCACCAGGGACAGGGGGATGGCCACCATGGGCACGACCAGTGCCCGTAACGACCCGAGGAACAGGAAGATCACCAGCACCACAACGCCGAGGGTGATGCCGATGGTGGTGGCCACTTCGTCGATGGCGGTATGGATGAAGTTGGCGCCGTTGTACGGCAGGCCCACCTCCATACCGGGAGGCAGCCGCTGTTTGAGCTCCTGAATCTTGCGATTGACCCCCAGTGCAACCTGCAGGTCATTGGCAGAAGGCGTGGTCTGAATGCCGATGGCCACCGCGGGATGGCCGTCGAAGTAGAACTTGGACACATAGCTTTCGGCGCCGATCTCTACCTTGGCCACGTCCTGCAGGTAGATGGGCGTTCCGTTCACCGTCTTCACCACCAGCTTGCGGAAGCCCTTCGCCGACGTCATCTCCATGTTGCTGGTCAGCGGCACCGAAATGAGATTGCCCTCGGTCTTGCCGGTGGCCGCCACCACGTTCTGGGAAGCCAGCGCCCGCTCCACATCGGCGGGCGTGATACCCCTGGCAGCCATCTCCTGGGGATTGAGCCAGACGCGCACCGCCTGGTTGTTGCCGTTGCCCCCCGAGGCGCCCACCGGGACCACCTGGGCCTGGGACACCCCCGACACCGTCTGCAGCAGCGGCTGGGCGTTGCGCACCACGTAGTCGACGATCTGCGGAATGCTCATCTGCCCGCCCGGACTGGAGAAGGCGATGTACATCAACGCCGTGCGGCTGCCCGAGGAGGAATTCACCACCGGCGGAAAACTGTTCTTGGGAAGCAGGCTCTCGACCTGCTTGATCTGCGTCAGCGTGTTGGTCAGCGCCTCCTCGGAGTTGGCGTTGAGCTTCATGTACAACGTGATGGTGGAAACCCCCTGACTGCTGCTGGAGGTCATGTAATCGAGGTGCGGCACGCTGCCCAACACCCGGCTCAGCGGCTGGGTAATGTAGCTCTGCACGGTCTGCGGGCTGGCGCCCGGGTAGGAAGTGCCCACCGTGATCACGGTGGTAGTGAGCTTGGGATACTCCCGAATGGTCATCTTGCTGATGCCGAAAGCGCCCAGCACCACCACCACCGTCGCCAGGGTGACGGCCAGCACCGGGCGGCGGACGAATATGTCCGTCCAGCGGGAATTTGTCAGATGCTTGGCCATGGATCAGCTCCCCGGCTGCTGTGAGCCCGCTTCACTGAGAGCCTTCGACGGCGGTTTGATCTTTACATGGGCCCCCGAATACAGATTGACCTGGCCGGCGGTCACCACTTCCTCGCCCGCTTTCAGACCTTCGCTCACCGCAACCAGCTCATTGCGCCGGCTGCCGGTCTGCACCACACGCTGCTCGGCGACGGTGCCGTTCTTGGAATGCTTGATGACGTAGACGTATTCGCCGTAGGTGCTGTAGGAAATGGCGGTCTGCGGCACGGCCACCACCTTGTTCTGGGCCGCCAGCTGCACCGTCACCTCGCCGAACATGCCAGGCCGCAGCAGGCTATGGGCATTGGGAACCGTCGCCTGCACACCCAGACTGCGGGTGCCATTGTTCAGGGACGAACCCAGGGACGTGATCTTGCCCTGGAAGTCGTGTCCCTCCATGCCCGTCACAGTCAGGTTCACGTCGTTGCCCACAGCGATCCGCGCCTGGTCCCGCTGGGGAATCTGAAACTCCACCAGCAGGGGTTTCCACTGGTGGATGTCGACGACGCTGGTGCCCGGCGAGACATACTGGCCGAGGCTCACCTGCCGTATGCCCAGATGCCCCGTGAAGGGCGCACGCACCTGCAGGTTGGTGAGCGCCGCCTCGTCGGCCTGCACGGCGGCCTGGGCTTCTCCGAAGGCGGCCTCCGCCGACTGCAGCTGGGACTGGCTGGTCGCCTGCCTGGCGTAGAGTTTGCGCTGGCGCTGCAGTTGCTGGCGGGCATTGAGCAACTTGGCCTTGTCGGCCGCCAGTTGGGCGCGGGCCACATTGTCATTGAGCTGCACCAGGAGCGTACCGGCCTTGACGTCCTCTCCGGAATGGAAATGCAGGCCGATCACCGTGCCGGCCGTCTGGGTGGTCAGGGTGGTACCCTGGACCGCCTTGAGGCTCGCCACCGCATGCAGCTGCTCGTGCCAGGTGCGGGTCTCGGCTTTGGCGATGGAAACGCTGACGGTGGGCGGCGGCGCCGACGCCATGGCCTTGCGGATCATGGAACCGACAAAGCGGTTGAATCCGATCGCCCCGCCGTAGACGATACCTACGAACAGCAACATGATCACGATGCGTACGGTGAGACGGGTCTTACGCGAAGCCATGAGCTGAGCTCCTCAGGAGTGTTCCACCGGGACGATGGCTTCGGCGCCGGCAAGCGCCCGTGACAGCCATCGGCCAACCGCGCAGCCGCAAAATGCGTTCGCCGCGGGCAGGCCGTCGCCCCAATTCATAACAGTGCCGTCAAGGACGGCTACCCCGTTTTTGTATTTCTCGCCGCTGTCCATCACGGACCGCCCACCGATTTCATGAGCCGGTCCGACGCCGGCGGGCTTCGGCCTCGACCAGGGTGACGCCGTAGTCGGTCAGCCGGTCCAAGGTCGCCGTCAACGCCGGACCATCGCTCAACAGCCCGGGCGCAAAGGCTTCCACGTAGTCGCGCTTCATGAAGAACACCAGCGCCATCCCGGCCAGGCTGATGGCGAGGTGCTCGATCGCCTCGTCGGGCTCCTCGGCACCGCAGTGCCGACACAGGAACCGGCATACCTGTTCGTGGCGCGGCCGAAAGAAATCAACCCGCCGCTCGTTCAACAGGCCGGTGGGCTGGACCTGCTCGCGCACCAGCAGCATGTGCTGGTGCGGTGCCATGCAGGACTCGGTCAACAGGCGCGTGAGCGGCCTGAAAAAGGCCTCCAGACCTTCACGCAGCGTGGCGTCCGGCGCGCTGAGTGCTTCGGGCACCTCGGTGACGTATTCGGGGGGCCGAAACACCTCCCTGTACAGCGTCGCCTTGTCACCGAAGTAGTAATGAATCGCAGCCGCATTGGCCCCCGCCAGCCGGCAGATTTCCCGCGTGGACGCGCGGGAATAGCCCTTCTCGGCAAATACACCCATGGCCGCCTCTATCAGGCGCTGGCGGACATTGGGACCGGGTTCTGTCACGGGCTGTCTGGGGGCTGGAACGTGGAAGGGATGGTAGAGGATTCAAACAACCGCTTCAAGCACCCGCTTGAGGGTCCCGCTCTCGCCCCCGGACGGCGTCACCGACGCAGCGCCGTCAGCCCGACTTCGGTCAGCCTGCAGCCGCGGACCACCGTCAGGTCCACGCGCCACCGGGACCGGCCGCCTGCAGGTCGGCGCAACGTTGGCAGCGCCTCTGCCCTTGCCGGACACGGCAGGTTCTACGCTCGTGCTCCGCTCCGTTGCGTTCGGGGGAACCGCTAATTATGCTGCTGCCCACCGCGAGCATCCCGCCTGCCGGGGACGAAGACAGCCATGGCCCAACCAAAGCCCGCCGCGCGAAGCATCACTGCGCACCGTCTCAAGGACCTGCTGCGCGCGAGCGACGAACTGGCGCTCATCGACGTACGCGAACAGGGTCCGTTCTCCGCCGAGCACCTGTTGTTCGCCTGCTGCGTTCCCCTCAGTCGGCTGGAACTGCTGATCGACGACCTGGTGCCGCGGCGCGGCACGCCCACGGTGGTCATGGACGGCGGGCAAGGCCGTCTGGCCCTCCGTGCAGCGGCCCGGCTGCAGGGATTGGGATACAGGGACGTGGCGGTGCTGGAGCGTGGCATCGAGGGTTGGCGCGCCGCCGGATTCGAACTGTTCTCCGGCGTCAATGTCCCCAGCAAGGCGTTCGGCGAAGTTGTCGAACAGACCTGCCACACGCCTCTGCTCACGCCGCAAGAACTCGATGCCCGCCTGCAGGCCGGCAACCCGCTGGTGATCCTCGACGCCCGCCCCATGGAAGAATACCGCCGCATGCATATTCCCGGGGGCATCGATACGCCGGGCGCGGAGCTGGTCTATCGGGTCCATGATCTGGCCCCCGACCCCCGGACGCTGGTGGTGGTGAACTGCGCCGGACGTACCCGCAGCATCATCGGCGCCCAGTCCCTGATCAACGCCGGCATTCCCAATCCGGTGGCCGCCCTCAAAGGCGGCACCATGGGCTGGCGTCTGGCGGGCTTCGACCTGGAACACGGTGGGCAACGGGCCGCCCCGCCCCCTTCACCGACAGCGCAAAGCCGGGGACTGGCCGCGGCCCGCCAGGTCGCACAACGGACCGGGGTGGAAAGCATCGACCACGCGCGGCTGGCGGCCTGGCAGGCGGAATCACCGACGCGCACCGCCTTCGTGTTCGATGTCCGCAGTCCCGAGGAATTCGAGGCGGGTCACCTGCCCGGCAGCCGCAGCGCGCCGGGCGGCCAGCTGGTGCAGGCCACCGACGAGTACGTGGGTGTGCTGAATGCCCGGCTGGTACTGGTGGACGATACGGAGGTGCGGGCATTGATGACCGCCTCCTGGCTGCGCCAGCTGGGGTGGCGGGAAGTCTACGTGCTGGCCGGAGGCATCGGCGAACACACGCTGGTGCAGGGGCTGCGCTCATCCACAGTCCTGGGCCTGGAAGCGACGGCCACCGTCAGCGCCCGGGAGCTGCAGCAGGCCCTGACCGATGGCGACACCGCGGTTCTCGATTTGGGCACCAGCGCCGAGTACCAGGCGGCGCATATCCCCGCTGCCTGGTGGGGGCTGCGGGCGCGCCTGGATGAGGCACTGGCGGCGCTGCCGCCCGTGAACCGCCTGGTATTGACGTCGCCGGACGCCACCCTCGCCCGGCTGGCCGCTCCCGAGGCCGCCGCCCAGCGGCCCGCACTGTCCGTGCGGGTGCTGGACGGCGGCACGCGAGCCTGGCTCGGCGCGGGCCTGCCCATTGCCACTGGCATGGAACGACCCACCTGCCAAGCGGACGATCTCTGGTACAAGCCCTACGAGCACCCGGAAGCGGACCCTGCCGCCATGCAGGGGTACCTCACCTGGGAAGTGGATCTGGTGCCCCAGGTCGCCCGGGATGGCGATGCCCGCTTCAAGCCGCTGGCACCGCCGGCCTAGTGGTCCATGTCGGACGGCGCTGTCCGGGCGGCCGTTGCGCTATAGTGAGACACGAAGTACCTGCATTGTTGGAAAGGGCTCGGCGACCGGCGCAGACTTTTCCAGCGGCTGGAGACGCGGCACGACAAGTGGGCCCTGCTACGCCAGTAGTGGAAGGCACGGACCCGCAACTGCCGCCGGCATGCCACCGATACCAAAGGGACACCGATCCCCGGGCGGCCGGCACCACCCCGTCACGGAGCATCCATCATGAGCGGTACGGCGAGATTGCGGGAATTCGTCCGGCAGATGACCTTGCTGACCTCCCAGGCCGGCGCCGACGAGCCCGCCATTCTGGCCGGCGGGCGGGAACTGCTGGGCGATCTGGTGCGCTACGACGACTGGCTCCCGGAAGCCTTCGCGCAACCCGATCCCACCTATTACCGCCAATACCTGCTCTATTGCGACCCGCTGGAACGTTTCTCCGTGGTCAGCTTCGTGTGGGGGCCGGGCCAGTCCACGCCCGTGCACGACCACACCATCTGGGGACTGGTAGGCATACTACGCGGCGCCGAGATCTGCGAGTCGTTCGAACAAACCCCCGACGGGCCCTTGCGCCGACTGGGCACCACCACGCTGTCCGAGGGGCAGGTGGACGCCGTGTCGCCTTCCATCGGCGACATCCATTCGGTGAAAAATGCCTTCGACGACCGGGTATCCATCAGCATCCATGTTTATGGGGCCGATATCGGCGCCGTGCCCCGACACGTGTTCGTGCCGGACACGGGCGAGGTGAAGGCGTTCGTCTCCGGCTACGCCAATGCCTTGCTCCCCAATCTGTGGGGGAAACCGGCACCCCAATGAACGCTTGGACGGTCGAGACCCTATTTCTTTCCCGTCGACCGGTGCCCGCACCCCGTGGCTGAGGCTCCATCGTCCCATCGACAGAGGTCTTCCGGGCGATCCAGATCCCAGGACAGGGGCAGTTCCTCCCAACGCCATTGCAGATCCCGCAAACGCGCACGGGTAAGCGCCATGATCCGTTCGCTGCCCCAAGGCATGGCATCGAACAGGTGTCGGTCGATGCGTCGCCCGCCTATGAGCCAGTAACCGCCGTCTTCCACCGGGCCCAGTACGACATCCCGACCCGCGCCCAGGGCGGCAAGAGCGTCGGCCAGATCCCCGCTGGTGGCCGCCGGGCAGTCCGTCCCCAAGAGCACCGCATAGCGTGCCCGCTGCAACCCGTACTGCAGCGCGCGGAACATGCGTGCACCCAGGTCCCCATCGCCCTGCTGGTGAATGCTGATGCCATAGTGGTCGGCGCACTCCCGAAGGAACGGATCGGCGCCGTCCGTGCACCACAACTCCACCGGGCACAGCGAGCCCGAGACAGCCGTTTCCAGCGTTCGAGACACCAGCCGGCGCTGCAGACGCGCACAACCTTCGGCGCCCAGCACCGGCATCAGCCGGGTCTTCACCTGGCCGGGAACGGGTGCCTTGGAGAACACCAGCAGCCGGGCGTCCGGAAAGGCCAAGCCGTCAACCATGGTAGCGATGCGCCAGCACAGCAGGGTCCGCCCCTAGGGCATAGGCCAGGCGCAGCCTCCACATCAGTGCTATGGTGCGGACAGCGCCGTCGCGCTCCCAGCGCCGCCCGGAAGTGAGCAGGCGTGTGCGAAGACATGCCGGCGGCCCGTGGGCTTTCAAGCGTCGGCTCAACGCGATGTCCTCCATCAACGGCAGGTCCGGAAACCCGCCCACCGCATCGTAAAGCGCGCGCGTGACGAACAGACCCTGGTCGCCGGTCGCGATGCCGGTGAGGCGCGAACGCCAATTCATGGCCGCCGCCACTACCGGCAGCAGCGGATGCCGTCCCGCCAGCGTTACATCGAAGCGGCCCCAGCGACAGCGACTCCGCACCAGTGCCGACAACAACGCCAGATCGGCATCGGGCGGCACCACGGTGTCGGCATGAACGAACCACAGGATCGTGCCTCCGGCGGCAGCGGCGCCTGCCGCCATCTGATGCGCCCGTCCCCGGGGCCCGTCCAGTACCCGGTCCGCCCGCCCTGCCGCACGCTCGACGGTTCCGTCCGTGCTGCCACCGTCCACCACAAGCACCTCGTGGCCTCGAGTTCTCAGCGGCTGAAGGCCGGCGAGAGTCTGACCGATGCCGGCGGCTTCGTTGAGGGCGGGAACAATGACCGACAATCGGTTGGACAGCGTCATCGGCGAGTCCCTCGATGCTCCCGGACTCTACAACGCACCGCCGCAACTGGACCCCTGCCCGGCGGTGCAGCCATAACAGTGATCGGCCACCGCAATGGGATGACCGCGCAGGTCCGTGTCCATCAGATCGGCCAGCCGCACCGCCCCCCGGTCGCCCGACGGCTTGCCCATGCCGAGCATCTGGTTGAAGTCACAGTCGTAGACGTAGCCTTGCCAGTCGATGCTGATAAGGGTGCGGCACATCACCCGTTGCAGATTGTCCGGACAGTACGCCGTGCGCAGGCGCTCCATGTAGGTATTGAACTGGCCTTTGGAGACCAACATGCTGCCGAAGCGCTGGATGGGCATGTTGGTCAGGGTGAACAGATGATTGAACGCGATGCCGTAGCGGCTGCGCAGGTGGCGCCTGTAGTCCGCTTCCAGGGCCGCCTGGGGCGGCGGCAGATCGGGGCCGACAGGATTGTAGACCAGGTTCAGGACCAAGCCGGAATCGGCGCGCCCGTAGCCCAGCCCATTGAGCTGCCGCAGCGCCTGGATACTGCCGTCGTAGACGCCCGTGCCGCGCTGGCCGTCGACGTTTTCGGGCAGATAACAGGGCAGTGAAGCCACCACTTCCACCCTGTGTGCCGCGAGAAACCCTGCCAGGTCCTGTTGCCCGGGCTCGTTCAGCACGGTGAGGTTGCAGCGGTCCATGACATGCACGCCCTGCCCGCTGGCCCGCTCCACCAGGTAACGGAAATGGGGATTGAGCTCCGGAGCGCCCCCGGTGATATCCAGCGTGCTTGCCCCACTCGCCCGCAGGTACGCCAGTACCTCGTCCACCGTCTCCCGTTCCATCATCTCGGTACGGCCGGGTCCGGCGTTCACGTGGCAGTGCAGGCACGACTGGTTGCAGCGATAGCCCATGTTCACCTGCACCGTTTCCAGCGCGGCTCGCCGCAGGGGCGGAAAATCCGTGTCCTTCAGCAACGGCAGAGTGGCATGCATGATGTTGGTCCTCTGCGCCGGGGATGCAGCGCGCGAATATCACGGTAGCACGCGATACCTGCAGCTCACCACGCCCCGTCCCAATTCGGCCCGCTCAGCGATTACGGCGCAGACGCATCAGGAACCGAGGCAGAAATGCCGCGCTCGCCAGCAGGGCCAGCGCCAGCAGGCCCTTCTGGATAAGCCCCGAGCCGCCGCCCAGGGCCTCACGCCCGACGTACCCGAGATAACTGTAAGCCAGTGCGCCGGGCAGCATGGCGATGTACGAAGCGATCACGTAGTGAAGCAGGCGAATGCGCGTCAATCCCAACGCGAAATTGAGCAGATTGAAAGGGAACAGCGGCACCAGCCTCACAAAGGCCACGAAGCGCCAGCCCTCGGCATCCACACCTTCCAGCAGGCGGGCCAACCTGCCGCCGCTGCGGCGGGCGACCCAGTCCGACGCCAGATAGCGCGCCACCACGAACGCACCGGTCGCCCCGGCTGTCGCACCGGTCAGACTGTAGAACGTGCCCCATAGCGGGCCGAACAGGGCGCCGCCCGCCAGCGTCAGCACCGAACCCGGGAAGAAGGCCACGGTCGCGGCCGCGTAGGCGGCCATGAAGGCCAGCGGTCCCCACCAACCGGCGCTGTCCAACCACCGGCGCACCGCCGCGCCGTCCACATGGCCCCGCAGCGGCACAGCGGCAATCACGAAAGCCGCCAGCAGCAGGGCCACCGCGACCCGTTTCCCCTTCGCCCCGCCTGCGGGCCGTTCCCTATCGTCTGCCACCGGCCCCCACCCCGCCGTCACCGGCACTATCCGCCAAGGGCACTTCGCCCGGGCCGCAACCGGCGCGGGCGGTATTCGTTATCCGCCAGTGCTCGGGCACACCACCGCACCCGCGGCCGCCACAGAGCGTCCCGACCAATGCAGTCCGGGACGACCATCCGAACCCCGCTTATGCCGCAACAGCACGCAGCCGGGCCAGCGCCGCGCGCACCACCCCCACATCGGCGTCCGGGCGATGGGCCTGCTCGCTCAGAGTCCGGCGCCAGGCGCGGGCCCCCGGCACGCCCTGAAACAGTCCCAGGATGTGGCGGGTGATGCGCTGAAGAGGGACGCCATCGGCCAACTGCCGTTCCAGATAGGGCAGCAGGGCCGACACCACCTCCTCCCGAGACCGCGGCGGCGTGGAATCGCCGAAGATGCGGTTGTCGGCCGCCGCCAGCAGGTATGGATTGTGGTAGGCCTGGCGGCCGACCATGACGCCGTCCACATGCTCCAGATGCCGGCACGCTTCGTCCAGACCGTGGACCCCACCGTTCACGACGATCTCCAGTGTGGGAAAATCGGCCTTCAGACGGTACACCACGTCATACCGCAGGGGCGGCACCTCCCGATTCTCCTTGGGGCTCAGGCCCTGCAGCCAGGCCTTGCGGGCATGGACAATGAGCGTGCGGCAACCGGCATCGGCGACCGCCTCCACGAACCGGCACAGGGCCTCATAGGAATCGTGCTCGTCCACCCCGATGCGTGTCTTCACGGTCACCGGCACCGTCACCGCCTCGGCCATGGCGGCCACGGCCTCCGCCACCCGTGCGGGCTCCAGCATCAGGCAGGCGCCGAAACGCCCGGACTGGACCCGGTCACTGGGACAGCCCACATTCAGGTTGATTTCGTCGTAGCCGAAACCGGCGCCGATGCGGGCGGCCTCGGCCAGCTCGTCGGGCTCGCTGCCACCCAGTTGCAGAGCGACGGGATGCTCGAGGGGGTCGAACGCCAGCAGTTTGCGCCGGTCGCCGTGCAGGACCGCCCCGCTGGTCACCATTTCCGTGTACAACCACGTATGCCGGGAAATCAGGCGCAGAAAGTACCGGCAGTGACGATCGGTCCAGTCCATCATGGGGGCCACTGCGAGACGGCGCCCCGGTGGTGGCGTCGTCACGGCAATCGAACTCGAGTCACGGCTGGCTGCACGCATGGGTATCGGGACCGTTGCCCACCACGTTGACGGGGCGGTGGCAATGTTGGCTCCGCGACATTCTAACAGCTGCCGTGGTTCGGCAAGCAGCCCGCCCCGGCGGGGAATTCTCGGCCACGCCCAAGGCGCACGCCCTCTGAGGGGGCAGGCCGCCATGCGGCCACTGGGGCGCTCCTGGGGGCATTCTCACGGCCATCGCAACCGGGTTGGCAGGAAGCGGGGTGGTTTGCGCCGGCGCGCGCCGGCAACTGGCGATTTGCAGCTTCGCGTGCAAGAATACGCCAGCCCACGGACCGTTGCGGGAATGCTCGCACGGCGAACAAGCGACAACCTACGGCTGTTGAGGCGAGTCCCGCCCGCCGGCGTGCTGTCTGTGTATGAAGAATCCCGTGACGGTCAATTCCGACTCCAACGGCCGCGGCGCGCGCTGCGCCGCCCACACCCGGCCCCCTGACTGCGCACTAACCGCGGCGTCCCGGCCGCTCCGGGCAGAGTATCGCTGATGCGCTATGCCGCCATCGCCCGCATCCTGGGCCTGCTGGTGCTCATCTTCGGCGCCAGCATGCTGCCGCCCCTGGGCGTATCCCTCTGGTACCACGACGGCGAGGCCCAGCATTTTCTGGCCAGTATCCTGGTGATCGCGGCGCTGGGTCTGGCCCTGTGGCTGCCCACCCGCCATCGGCATGCCGAACTGCGCACCAAGGACGGTTTCATCATCGTCGCCCTGTTCTGGGTGGTGCTCGGATGCCTGGGCGCGCTGCCGTTCATGTTCGGCGCCCACCTGTCCTTCGTGGACTCGCTGTTCGAGTCGGTCTCGGGATTCACCACCACCGGGGCGACGGTCATACAGCACATCGACGATCTGCCGCCCTCCATCCTCTATCACCGCCAGCAGATCCAGCTGCTGGGCGGCATGGGTGTGGTGGTGCTTGCGGTCGCGGTGCTGCCCATGCTGGGGGTCGGCGGTATGCAGTTGTACCGGGCCGAGACCCCGGGGCCCATGAAGGACGAAAAGATCACGCCCCGCATCGCCCACACCTCGCGGGCGCTTTGGTTGATCTACTTCGCGTTGACCGCCGCCTGTGCCTTTGCCTACTGGCTGGCGGGCATGAAGCCGTTCGACGCCATCGGCAACAGCTTCTCCACCCTGTCCACCGGCGGCTTTTCCATGCACGACGCCAGCATCGGCTACTACAACAGTCCCGCCATCGAGGCCATTGCAGACGTGTTCATGCTCGCCGGCGGCATGAATTTCACCGTGCATTTCATGGTCTGGAGGGGCCGCAACCCCCTGCACTACTTCACCGACCCTGAGGTGCGCACATTTCTGCTGGTGGTGGCCGTAGCCATTACCCTCATAACCCTGGGGCTGGCATTGACCGGCTACTACGGGAGCGTGTGGACGGATCTGCGCTACGCCGCGTTCCAGGTGATCTCGGTGATCACCAGTACCGGCTTCACCACCGCCAATTTTTCCCTCTGGCCCCTTTCCCTGCCGGTGCTGCTGATACTCAGCAGCTTCATCGGCGGCTGCGCCGGCTCCACCGCCGGTGGCATGAAGGTGATCCGCGTGCTGCTGCTGGGCAAGCAGGCCACCCGCGAGATCACCCGCCTGGTACACCCCAATGCCATCATGCAGGTCAAACTGGGAGGACGCACGGTTCCCGAGCGCACCATGGCCGCCGTGTGGGCCTTCTTCTCGGCGTACGTAGCCGCTTTCGCCGTACTGATGCTCGCCATGATCAGTACCGGTGTCGATCAGGTCACGGCCTTCTCGGCCATTGCCACCTGCATGAACAACCTCGGTCCGGGCCTGGGAAAGGTCGCCAGCAACTTCCACAGCCTCAATGACACCGCCAAGATCATTTCTGTGATTGCCATGCTGCTGGGCCGGCTGGAGATCTTCACCATCCTGGTCCTGCTCAGCCCGGCCTTCTGGCGCAACTGAGGCCGCGCTGCCGCCTGCCGGTTTGTGCCCATCGGCACCGATCGACGGCAGCGTCGGCTCCGGCCGCTCCGGGACCTGCACTGCCAAATTGCACTGCACCCACATTGCTGCGCACCACCGACGGCCACGCAGTTTGAAGGGAAGCCCAGCAGGCCACCAACAGCAGTGATCTCTATGGTGCTGACAGGCCCTAGTACTTGCCGCTCCCTGTGGAATTGCTGCCGCCCATGGGCTTGCTGCCGGCCATGCCATGACCACCGCTCATTGAGCCGCTTCCATTCATGGAACTCCCGCTACCCATGCTGCCGCTTCCATTCATGGAAGCGCCGTTGCCCGTGGAATTGCCGCCCTTCATACCCGGAGAATTCTGCTGACGGGCGGAAGACTTCCCCACCTCGGCTTCAAAGGCCGCGAACTGGCTGCTGCTGACACCGAGGGCGTTGGCCGTCTTGTGATTCAGGGTGCCTGTGGTTTTCAGGCTGTTCGCCCGCTGAAACTTCTTGAGCGCGTTTTCCGACCGCGAACCCCACAGGCCGTCCACGCTGCCGATGTTGTAGCCCTGGCCCTTGAGCTTCTTCTGAACGGCCTTGACACCCGGGTGCATCGAACTTTCCTGGGACGACGATTGCGTCTTCATGGAATTCTGCGATGTAGGCGCGGTGCCGGCCTGTGTCGCGAAAGCCGGTGTCGTCATCAACACCGAGAGAGCGGATCCAATGGCGATATGTTTCAGTTTCATGAAGAACCTCCAATGTTCCTTGTAGCATTCTAATGACCAACGGCCCGTCTCCGTTGGCGTCCAGGATCGACCTCGGAGTCCACTGCGCACGACAAGTCGTTCCGCCGGCCGACATTTCTGAGGTCGCACCGCCACTCGCCGCACGCGCGTGCCCCCGCCGGGTTGGTTGTAGCCGGCGGTTCGCTCCGCGGAGCAATCCTCATGCCAGGCACTCGGTTCCCGCCACACCAGTGCTTTCAGGACCAAAGGCGCTGGCCGTTTGTTGCCGATGAACGACGGCGCACGGACGTCGTTCGTGCATCCGCCTCAAGCGCGGGAAATTGTGTTGTCGTTTCACGGCGACAACCACGTTGGCACAACGCGTCTGCACCAATGAGACTTTCTCGACTGTTATTGCCGACCTCCGGCGCTACGCTATTCTTTAACGATATGTTCAGCGTTCAGGATCGTTACTGCCGTAGTCGGCAGTCGGGATATCAGGAGGTGAAATTTCTTCATGGACCGAAACCGTCCCCGCTTCTCCCGGGCCCCAACGGCCACTCGTCAACGCCGTCAACAACGCGTAACGCCAACCCGGGCGCCGTACACCCATCGGGCGCGGGCGCCCCTCTCCGGCACACGATCGTGAATCCCGACACCCTGGGGCGAGTTCTGCAGCGTGCCGTCGAGGGCGGGTACACACCGGCCGAGCCTGCTCCGTTCACTCCCCTGGCGTCCTGTCTCCAGCATGTATGTTGTCTGCTCGCGATTCTCGAAGCATTCGAAAGGGATTCGTCGAATCTTGAGGAAGCGTTGCAGACGGTGGTGGAAATGCTTCCCACCGGCTTCCGCGCGTTCGGCGCGACAGGTGCGCAGTTGACACTCGGTGATCGGACCTTCCGGTGTTTTGAATTCCAGCAGTCGGACACCCTCTGGGCCCATCCGGTGACCGTCGCCGATGGCCGCCACGACACGCTGGAGTTGCATCTGGACTCGGACCGCAACCGGGAGGAGCAGGCCGATTCCTACAGGATGGCCAGGGATTTCTTCGAGCTGCTGGCCGAGGAACTGGCCGGGCTCATAGCCAGGTTCCGCGAACGGATGCAGATACGCGAGGAAGCGGCCTGGTGGCGCAGCGTCACCAACGAGCTTGCCGAAGGGATAGTCATCCAGGACGTCGACGGCACCATCCTGCACAGCAACCGCAGCGCCCAGCAACTGCTCGGATACTCTGCCGAGGAACTGCGGCGTCGCTCAAGCCAGGGTCGCGCGTGGACCGTAAAACGCCAGGACGGGTCCCGCTGGCCGCCGGAGGAACATCCCGCAGCCCTCACCCTGCGTACCGGCGAGCCAAGCCACAATGTCGTCATGGGCGTGGACCGGCCCGACGGAAGCGAAGCCTGGATACTGGTAAACACCCAACCGCTGTTCGGCCAGGGCGCCGACGGGCCGCGGCAAGTGGTGATCTCGTTCCGGGATATTACCGAATTGCGCAGCGTGGCGGACGCCCTGAACCGGGAGATGGACAACGCCGAGCAGGAACGTCGCCGACTGCGGGCGGTACTGGACGCTCTGCCGGTGGGCGTATACATCGCCGACCGGCAGGGTGTGATCGTGGAGAGCAACGCCGCCGGTCGAAAGATCTGGGACTGGGACAGGGACGACGCCCCGTTGGGACCGGAGCGCTACGGCGTGTTTCGGGCTCGATGGAGTGCGACGGGCGAACCGATCGGCGAAGACGAATGGGCCATGGCCCGCGCGCTGCGCCACGGCGAAACCTGTCGGGACGAGGAGATCGACATCGAGACGTTCGCCGGGGTGCGCAAAACCATCCTGAATTACGCATTGCCGTTCTTCGACGACGACAACCAGGCCTTGGGCGCCGTGGCGGTGAACGTCGATATCACCGACCGCAAGCAGGCCGAGCTGGATCGTTCCCGACTGGCCGCCGTGCTGGATTCCTCCCAGGAGGCGATTCTCGGCAAAGATCTCCAGGGCAGGATAACGAGTTGGAATACAGGCGCCGAAAGGCTCTATGGCTATCGTGCCGAAGAGGTCATCGGCGAGTCGGTGGAGATCATCATCCCTCCCGAGCGCCGGGGTGAAGGCATCGCGATCCTCCAGCGCCTGCTCGGAGGCGAGGAGGTCCGCCGTCACGACACCGAGCGGATGGGGAAAGACGGGCGACGCCTGTTCGTGTCCATCACGGTAACGCCCATACGCCATGACGGCCAGATCATCGGCGCACTCACCGTAGCCCATGACGTCACGGAACGCAGGGAACTGCAGGCACGGCTTGAATACGACGCCAGCCACGACAACCTGACGGGGGCGGCCAACCGCCGGCTGTTCATGGACCGCATCGAGCATGTCATGGCCCGCGAGCAGCGCCACAAGACCGGCTACGCAGTGCTCATGATCGATCTGGACGGATTCAAACGCATCAATGACGACCTGGGGCATTTTGCCGGCGACCGATACCTGGTGGAGGCGGCGCGACGCATTCAGAGCTGCCTGCGCCCGGAAGACACGCTCGCCCGCTTCGGCGGTGACGAATTCAGCGTGCTGCTGGAAGGTATCGCCGGAATGGATGACGCGCTTCAGGTGTGTGATCGGATCCACGCTGCCCTGGAACGCCCAATGGCTCTGGAGAACCAGTTGCGTTCAATCCCTGCCAGTATCGGCGTTGCTCTCAACCCCGGTACGGCGCAGCACGCGGAGGAGCTGTTGCAGGGCGCTGACACGGCGTTGTACCGGGCCAAGAGTCACCGCAAAGGGGGTACCGAGGTCTTCCAGCGGAACATCGAAGTGCAATGGGACGTCACCGTGAAGGATTGATTAACTCTTTCTATAGTTCCGTGTCTTGTGCTCCACTCCGTATTACGGGGAGCCAGGGCCCTGTTCCCTCACCGCTTCCAACCGATGGGCAGTTGCCCCACCGCCGGCATTCACACCGAGTCAACGACAGTCGCGCTTGGTAGCCCTTGTTATCGTTTTGTCATACAGGCTCGCTACCCTATGCCCTCGCCCGCTCTTCGGCTCAACAACAACAGTTCGACGGCTAGGGGACAACGCCCATGAACGACGACAAGAAAAAGATCGTCTCGATGCGGCTCAGCGTTGCTGACCGCAGGAAAGTGAAGACCGTGGCCGATCGCCTCGGGGTCGCGGAATCCGACGTGTTCCGGTTCGCGATCAAACGCGCGCTGGACGGGCTTGCCCCCCTGCACAGCGATACTGCCAGCACGGAGGACCTGATCCGCGTGTTCCTGGAGTTCGGACCCGAGCTCACCGACTATTTCAAGGTCGATGCTCAGCGCCTCGAACAGGTACTGAGCGACCACGACGGCGTCGCCAAGACTATGGAACCCCAGGACATCGAGTTGCTGGCCATGGGGGGCACTCCCGGCAACAGCGGCCGGGCACGACTGGACGAGACGCTGGAGGGCGTGGAATCGGGGCTGGACGAAGGCGCCACGATGCGCGAGTACTTCTATGCGAAGTACATCCGGCCCACCGAAGACTATCCGATGGACAGCTGACGGGCGGGATCGGGAGCGGCGGGGCACCGCGCTGACCCCACCCACGCGGCGGGATCAGTGTCGATGCGAGGCGTTGCGCCCGACGTAGCGTAGCCAGAAGAATCCCAACGTACCGGCGATCACCGAGGCGGCCAGGATGCCGGTCTTGGCAGCCATCAGATCGTGGGGCGAACCCCCGAAGGCCAGTTCGCTGATGAAGATGGACATCGTGAAGCCGATGCCGCCCAGCAAGCCGACGCCGATCAGGTGCTGGAAGGTGGTGCCTTTCGGCAATTGACCGATACCCAGGCGCAGCGCCAGCCACGAGAATCCCGCTATACCGATGAACTTGCCCGCCACCAGGGCGACCGTGACCCCGAGCACCACCGGATCGCGGAACAGCTCTCCCAGATGGCCCCCTTCCAGGGCGACACCGGCGTTGGCCAGCGCGAAGATGGGCATGATGAGCAACGCCACCGGCCGCTGCAACGTATGTTCCAGGCGCTGCAGCGGCGTTTCCACCAGATGCACCCCGTTCTCCAGGGTCTGCAGGATGGAATGCTTGCCGGCACTGGCCAGGATACTCTTCCTGCCCTCCCCCCATTGGTCGAACCGGTCCATGAGCTCGCGCACATGACCGCTGAAACGGTCCGGATCGTAGCTCGGCCGCGCCGGTATGGCGGTCGCGAGCAGTACACCGGCAATGGTGGCATGCACCCCCGATTTGAGCATGGCCAGCCACAGCAGCGTACCGACGATGAAATAGGGCAACGGCGCACGGATTCCCCCGCGATTGAAGACCATCAGCACCAGATACAGCAGTGCGGCGATCACCAGATAGAGCACCGATATCTTTTCGGTGTAGAACAGCGCGATCACCAGCACGGCGATGAGATCGTCCACGATGGCCAAGGCCACCAGAAAGGTCATCAGGCCCTTAGGCACGCGCCCGCCCAACAGCACCAGCGCACCGACGGCAAAAGCGATGTCGGTGGCCATCGGAATGCCCCAGCCCCGGGCGGCGATACCCGCGGGATTCATGACCGCATAGATAAGCGCCGGGGCCAGCACACCACCCACCGCCGCAATGGCCGGCAGCGCCGCCTGGCGTACGGTAGCCAGGGACCCCACCAGTACTTCGCCCTTGATCTCCAGCCCCACCAGAAAAAAGAACAGGGTCATCAACCCGTCGTTGATCCAGTGATGCAGGGACTTGCTCAACTCCCACGGACCGATACGCAGCGCTACCTGGGTGTGCAGTACCACTTCGTAGGCATGAAACACGGGGGAATTGGCAAGTGCGAGGGCGCATAAGGCGGAGAACAACAGCACGACGCCGCCGGCGGCCTGGTTGCGGATGAATTCCTCAAATGGGCTCAGCACCCGGTTGAAGGCGCGTTCCCAGGGTGCCTCGTAACCGGCGGAGGTGCCGGACATCAACTGGTCTTGATCATCGTCGTGGGAAGATTGCATGGCCAACCATGGGTCAGGTGTCGGGGCGGACCCAGTATAGCGAATCGAAGCCCGGTGGTCCCCGCCGGCCCGTCACCGTCCGCCGCGCCAGCTGCGTCCAGGTGGCACACCGGCGCGGTGCTGGTGAGCCGTGTCGGCTCAACTAGACTGTGGGGAGGAGCATCGTCCAACCGGCAGGAGAACTGCAGATGTCACAATTTCCGAGCAAGGAGACAATCGAGGCACTGGACAAGGCATTGGACAGCGAGGCGCCGCTGCCCAACGAAAACCCGGCCCGGGAGCATATCGTCAACTGGCATGTCTTTCGCCGCCGGGAAAGCGCGTTGCAGTTTGCGCGCAACATCATGATCGAGTCCGGCGTGACTCTGGTGGGCGGCAATACCAGCGACAGTGTGGGAAGACTCTGGTGGGTGGGCATCCGGGTGGACAACCTGGAGAAATGGGGCCACAAATCCGCAATCCAGATGCACGATCGCGTCGACCCGCAAAACCCCCACAGCCCCATGTTGTAGAAACAGCTTCGCGGCCCGGCGCCAGGGAACCGCTGCACAGGCCGCTGAAGCGGCGCTCACGGCATAGAGAAGGCGCTCGGAATGCGGGCGCGAAGCGAGAGATCCGTCGTAAAGTGCGCTTCCTCGCCCCTTTATTGCCGGCGACCATCCACTTGATCGACCTGTGCAGAGGCTCCTCAGCGCCGCCGGGGGCCCCCGGGCGCGTAGCTGACCGCCGCCTGCGCCCTGCAGCGAAACGCGATCCCGCATCGACCACCGGCGACGTCCTGCACTTCCACATACGAACAGCGATCGTGCAGGGCCCCCGCCGCAGTGCAACCGGGCGGCACCAAAAGGCCGTGCCGGCGGTCCAACTTCCAGGCAGGCAGCCGATGCGCATACCAGTCGAGCACCCGATCGGCCGACGTCTGGCTGGCAAACAGCAGCGTAAGCCGCGAACGCCCGTGGGAACCACGCCGTCTTCCCATGAGAAAGGCCCGGAAATCGGGATACAGCGGGATCTTTACAG
This sequence comes from uncultured Gammaproteobacteria bacterium, assembly GCA_964571225.1. Taxonomy (GTDB): domain Bacteria; phylum Pseudomonadota; class Gammaproteobacteria; order DATFLG01; family DATFLG01; genus DATFML01. Next base: position 30,043 of record CAZNBB010000001.1, on the reverse strand, counting down.
CATCGATGTCGGGCCACGGCGTGCCGCGCTGTTGCCGCACGATACGGCTCGCCACATCCGGTGCCGTAGCGGGTGCCGGCTGCGCCAGCGGCAGTGGTGCGGCCTGCAGGCCGTTGGTGGCGCCGGCAGCGAGAATCGGCACCAACAGCAGCGGCGGGATCGGGTGGCGCATGGAGACACCGTTCGGCCGGCGGACATGGATACCCCACAGGGTTACACCCCGGTGCTGAAAATTCCAGCGCGCGGCCCGCGCGGTCCCTTGTCTGCGTCGGGCGCCCCATGGTCCGTCGTCGGCGCGAACACACGGCATCGCACACCACAAACCGGGAGAGCACTACCATGGATGACTCAGCTACCGACAGTGCCTACAGCCTGCTCCGCGCCTGCGAAGTGCGCTACCGGGGCAAGCGCGTGGGTACACTGGCCGCCCGCGAACGCCCCGGCCGCGGCGACAACTACCGCCAGTGTTTCGTGCGCGACTTCGTGCCGGCGGCACTGGTATACCTGTTGGATGGCGATACCGAGATCGTGCGCAACTTCCTGGACACGGTGGTGGAAGCCCGCGAACAGGAACACAAGCTGCCCGAGCACGACATACAGCCCGGCGTCATGCCCGCCAGTTTCTGGGTGAGCCCGGGTCCCGAGCAGGCCCAGACCCTGAAAGCCGACTTCGGCGATCGCGCGGTCGGGCGGGTCGCGCCGGTGGACGCCATGATGTGGTGGGCCGTCATACTGCACGCCTATGTGCGCAGCACCGGCGACCGGGAGCTGGCCTGTCGACCCGACTAGCAGCAGGCCCTGCAGATGATGCTTGGATTGTGCCTGCAAAGCGCGTTCGAGATCTTTCCCACCCTGCTGGTTCCCGACGGCTCGTTCATGATCGATCGACGCATGGGTGTGCACGGCCACCCGCTGGAAATCCAGTCGCTGTTCTACGCCATGCTGGAAGCGGCGACCGAACTGATCGACGACCGGCAGGCCGACAGCGCCCTGATCGAACGGGCCCGCAGACGCCGCGAGGTCCTGCGGGGATATGTGCGCCGCTACTACTGGCTGGATACGGAGCGATTGAACGGCATTCATCGCTTCACCGGCAACGACTTCGACGACAGCAAAGACAACGTGTTCAATGTCCACCCACAGATTCTGCCCCTGTGGCTGAGCGACTGGCTGCCCGACGACGCCGGTTATTTCGTGGGCAATCTGGGCCCTCAACGCATCGACTTCCGAATGTTCTCCCTGGGCAATCTGCTCGCCGTCATCTTCGGATTGGCGAGCGACGCCCAGGCCCAGCAGCTGATGAACCTCTACGAGGCGTGCTGGGACGCATTAGTGGGTGCCGTGCCGGTGAAGATCTGCTATCCGGCTCTGGAGGGTGACGAGTGGCTGGCGATCACCGGGGCCGACCCCAAGAACCGGCCCTGGTCCTACCACAACGGCGGCAACTGGCCGGTCCTCCTGTGGCCGCTGGTGGCGGCAGCGCTCAAGTGCGGACGGCGGGAACTGGCGGAACGAGCCATGGAAGCTGCGGGCAATCGGCTGCCCGCGGACGGCTGGCCGGAATACTACGATGGGCGCCACGGCCGGTTGATCGGACACGAATCCCACTTCGATCAGGCCTGGTCCGCCACGGCCTATCTTCTCGGAGGGCACCTGCTTGATCAGCCCCACCGTCTGTCGATACTGCCCGGCTGTTGATGAGAGCCACGCCCGCGCGTCGGGTGCCGACCGACCGTGCGCAACAGGGGTCGTAAAGGCCCAGCCTGATCCAACTCAGGCCCCGCTGCCGCCGCGCCTGAGAACGAGTTCCACCAGCGGTATCCACAGGCCGCTGAAAACGCCAAGAGGACGCGCCATACGAACTGCCGAAAGCACTCTCTGACGCGCGGTGCCGCGGGACGTGCATAGCCACCCGAACGCCACGCCGCCGCCGAAACCCGCCAGCAGCGTCCACGGCGACGAAGCCCGCTCGTGCACCAGCGCGCGGGTGGCGTGGAAGTGGGACCTCAGGGCCCGCCTATCGCTCGCCACTATCCGGCGCTGATACCGGATCGCTCGTGTCAATCGACTCATCTTCACTCTCTGCAAAGGCCCCCCGAGTCCCGGGGAACAGCAGCCGCCGACTGGCGCGCCGCAACAGCACGATAAGGATTACGGCAACAAGCACCTGCAGAGCGGCGACCAGGAACATGGCCCCCTGCCACCCCAGACCATGATGGGCCAGCCAGTGGGTGAGCATCGCCACCAGCAGCAGCCACGCCGTTACCAGCAACAAAGCGGCGGCGATCCCCAGGCCGACCATCAACACCAGGGCGTGGCCGGCCAGGCGGGTTTCCAGCGCCGCCAGTTCGACGATGTCGGTGGCCAGCCGCCGCCAAGCCGACACCAGCGCCCTGAGACCCTCGGTCAGGCCCGCGGACTGCGTCTGGTCCTCACTCACGCTGCCGCCAATCGCCGTCCGCCCGTCACTGCGTCTCCGGGAGTATTAACGACGCAGCAGCGCGCCGACCACCAATCCTACGGCGGCGGCAATACCAAGCGCCCGGTAGGGGTGACGTTCCACGTACTGGGGGATGGTGTCGATTGTTTCCCGGGACCGGTCAGCGGCCCGGCGCCCCACGTCCCGAATGCGCTCCTCGGCGTGGCCACCGCGCTCCGCCATCCGGTCGACGGCGTCATGGGCCGCCTTGCTCAAGCGGTCGGTGGTGCCATGCATGTTTTCAGTGCTTTCATTCACGATTGCCATGACGGTCTCCTGCCCTGTTCAGTCCATCGTCCACAAACTGCGGATCCGCGGCGGGGCAAGGGCCGGGCCGGAAGAGCCCGCGGCAGCCGCGCCCAGGCACTGCCGTACACAGCCCTCGCATTTCCCTGCTTCACCTTCAAGCTACGCCCGAACTGCCCATCCGTCCAGTGCTTACGGGCGCGAATCCGCCGCGGCACACCGGCGCTGACGCCGGGCTCTGAGTAGACAATAGTCCCGCCTGACCGGACCCGCCAGCACTGTGGCATTGGAGGAATCCTGAACCCGATTCAGCCCCTTCCCCGGTGCGCGACAGCAGGCGGCCGAACCCAACGCCGCGCCGCCCACGCGCGTACCGCTGCCCGCCGGCCGGTGGGAATTTGGCCCGTCGCCGGTTGGGATGCCCAATTCGGGCGAGCCCGCCGAGCGTAGCGGCCCCGTCGCTGGCGCAATCGGCGCTTTGGCACGATAACTGCCACTAGGCAGCCAGACTGGTGCAATTCGCAGCAGACCAGCAGCAGACGCGATTTCACGTTCTCTTCACTCAGCATCCAAGATCGGCTGCTATGTTAACTTTGACAGTTGACCACCAGCCATTGTCAACTGCCGCACCCGTCGAGAGTAAGCGGCTCAGGGACTGAACCCGCAATGAAAAAGGAAACAGGTTGCCAGCGCCGCAAGCTGCGCATCCCGCCGTTCCGGGCCGACTCTCAGGGACCGACAGGGGGGCTACCTATGGATGGCATTTCCTTTCCGGCTCTAAACCACTCCGGCCGCGCGCGGCACTGGGCCCGCATTCCAGGCCATCGCGCATCCCGAGGCAATGCAGGTCGGCCACAGCCCGCGCTGCGGCCGATAGTGCTTCGCAGCCGTGAGATCGCCTGGATTTTTCCGACTCGGAACGTACGAAAACGACGGGCCACCGTCGCCGCGTGTTGTACTGCGAACTGCCGCTGACCGGCCGTGGCCATGTCGGCGCAAGCATGTCACGTGCGGGAACGTGAGGTCCTGCTGTTGGCATCGCGGGACACAGCCGGGCTGCCCGCCCAGGCCCTGCGGTTGTGTGGCTGGAGCCTTGTCCAGGCCGTGAACCCCGCGACCGCCGGGCGACTCATACTCGACCGCCCGTTCCATGCCGGGGTGGCGTTGATCGAGCGCACCGAGCACGACGACCTGGCTTGCCTTGAGGAACTGCTGGTCGCCGATGCCGACATGCAGTGGGTGGCCGTCGTACCGCCAACGCTGCTGGAGTCCGCGCCGCTGTGCCGGATGCTCGGCGAGTTGACCTTCGACTACCTCACCCTGCCGGTGGACAGCGAAAGGCTCTTGCTCAGCGTCGGACACGCCTACGGCAAAGGGCAGCTTGCCCACCGGGCCCACAGCCGCCCGCAGCATCCCCAGCAGCACCGGATGGTGGGTGCGAGCGAACCCATGCGCGCCCTCTACCAGTCTCTGGACAAGGTGGCCCGGGACGACGCACCGGTGCTGATCACCGGCGAAAGCGGAACCGGTAAGGAGCTCGCCGCCCGCGCCGTCCATCACCTTTCCGGGCGCGGCGACAGGCCGTTCGCCGCCGTGAACTGCGGCGCCCTCCCCGGGCACCTCGTGCAGACCGAGCTGTTCGGACACGAGAAAGGGGCGTTCACCGGAGCCCATGCCCGCAAGATCGGGCGCTTCGAATATGCGGAGGGCGGCGTCGTGTTTCTCGATGAGATCGGGGATCTGGCACCCGACCTGCAGGTCAATCTGCTGCGTTTTCTGCAGGACAAATGCATCGAGCGGGTGGGTTCCAACAGACAGATCTCCGTGGATGTACGGGTGATCGCCGCCACCCACGTCGACCTGGAACAGGCCGTCGAGGACGGTCGATTCCGGGAAGATCTTTACTACCGGCTGAACGTGCTGCATCTGACGATGCCTCCCCTGCGCGAGCGCGAAGGGGACATCGAACTGCTTGCCCGCACCTTTCTGGAACGGTTCGCCCAGGAGAGAAAGGTCCGCGTACCGACGCTCAGCCGGCAGGCACTGCATGCCATGGAGCGCCACTCCTGGCCCGGCAACGTGCGCGAGCTCATCAACCGCGTACAGCGCGCCGTAGTGATGAGCGACCGGCGGATTCTATCCGCCGCCGATCTCGGCCTGGACAGCCGCTCGGACCGGCGCATCTGGACGACGCTTCCGACCGCCCGTGAAAGAGCCGAGGCACAGGTCATTCACGGCACCCTCCGGCAGACCCACGGCAACATGTCCGAGACGGCCCGTCAACTCGGCATCTCGCGCTCGACGCTGTACCGACTGCTGAAAAAGATAGAGCCGGACTGACCCCCGGTCGGCAATAGCAACGCACCGACCTATGCGTGTTCCTCCAACGAGGGAGAAAACAAAAATGGCAATCCATCCAACCATCCCGCTGTTGTGTGCAGGTATTGTCGTTGCAGCCATGGCGGCCGGCCCGGCGGCCGCACAAACGACACCTTCCACGGAGACATCGCAATCGGCTGGGTCCGCCTCGACCGAACCCGCCAAACCGGTGGGCCAGGCCCCCAGCAAGGAAAACACGGCCCCCGCCAAGGCCGTCAGCGCAGTGCTGTCCCAACCGGGCGTGCTGACCCCGAAAGGGAAACTGGTACTGGAACCGTCACTGCAGTTTTCCTACTCGTCGAACTACCAGGTCAACCTGATCGGGTACACCATCGTTCCCGCCATCACCATCGGATTGATCGACATCCAGAACGTGAACCAGAACAATCTGGTCGCGTCCCTCACAGCCCGCTACGGGGTCACCAACCGCTTCGAGCTGTATGCCCAGGTACCCTATGTCTATCGCAAGCAGACCACCGAAGCCCGGCCGCTGGGGCAGGGTTCCACGGCCAACGACCTGTTCAAGGCCACCGGCTACGGCGTCGGCGACGTACAGGTGGGCATGCGCTACCAGTTCAACCGCGGCGGTGCCGGCAGCCCCTATTACATCGGCGCTCTGGCGGTGAAGACCCGCACTGGCAAAGGGCCGTTCTCGGTGCCGTACAGCTCCCTTCAGGGGGTTCAGAACGCGCTTCAGGAGGACCTGCCCACCGGTTCGGGCTTCTACGCCGTGCAACCCAGCCTCACGGTCATCTACCCGACCGATCCCGCGGTCCTGTTCGGCGGCGTCAACTACCTGTGGAACTTCAAGCGCGACATCCACAACGGGACCATCAACGGCACGGTCAGTCCGGGCGATGCCTTCGGCCTCAACTTCGGGATGGGGATTGCGCTGAACGCCAAGGCCTCCCTCAGCCTGGCCTACGAACACACGGTGGTGGGCCAGGCCACCGTCGACGGCACCACGTTGCAGGGCTCCCAGACCACGCAGCTGGGAACGCTGCTGATGGGCTTCTCCTACCAGGTCAGCCCGAGCACCGATTACAACCTCACCCTTGGAGCCGGGCTGACCCGTTACACGCCGGACGTGCAGCTGACCCTGCGGGTGCCAGTAACACTGTGATGCTGGCCGCAGGCCGGATGCGGCGCGCCGTCCGCTCAGCGCAGCGAGTTGGCGATGCCCTGACCGATCTGCGAGGACAACTGCAGGGCCTTGTACAGCGCCATATTGCGGACCGTGGTGTCGATCACCGTCGCGTTCCGGATGCGCTGGTTGTTCAGGGTGTTCTGTATGACCGTCAAGGACTGACGGCTGAGATTCGGCAGCGCCAGCAGGTTCGAGGTGTTGCCGGGACCGTTCTGGACCGTGGTTATGGGCCCGTCCACCATCACCACCGTGGGTGCGGAGACGGCTGCAGCCGAACCGGTAGCGGCGCGCTGGGTTGCTTGCGGGTCGCCGGTAACCGCAGGCACCGGGGTCACCGGCGGCGTTGACGTGGATGGCGTCGAGGACCCTGGCGCCGGTGACGGCAACGTCGCAACGGATGATGTCGGCGAACCCGGTGTCGGCGGTACCGGCAGACGGGGTGGCGCCGGCGGCGTGGTTGCCACGGCCGGCAGGGATATGGACGGTACATTCGGCATTTCCGGGCGGGTCGAGATGACCGGAGCCAACGACGGGATGGTCAGCTGGGTAATGGCTTTGAGCTCACCGTTGATGTAGGTCACGCGCCGGATAGCGAACGCGATGTTCAGGGTCGTCGGTCCGAAAGGCACCGAGAAGCCGCCCCTCATCTGTCTGAGCGTATGGTCGGCCACCATGGGACAGCCCCTGAATCCGGCGGACGGGTGCGGCAACCCGGCCGCACCGGCAACCCCGCCGGCCAGGAGAGAGAGAGCCGTAGCGCCGATTCGACCGAAGCGAGTGTGCATGGCTGCCGTTCCTCACTACACCTAGAACTGGTTGGGCCCGGGACGCAGCAGCGTCACGTTGGCCAGGTTGCTTGGACCGAGCGCGGTTCCCAGGGGAGCCATGGGCGCCAGCGCCCAGTCCGACTTGCCGTCGAACACCACGCCGCGTCGGTGATTGTCGATGACGAAAAGGATGCGGTTTGGCCACATTTTCTTGAATTGCGCTATGGGTACGGTCCGCAGCCCGCTGGAAGGGTCTCCCACCAGCACGCGCCCGTGCTCGATCCCCTTGATGACCACGAAGTGGTTGTAGCCCTGAGTGCGAATCAGCACGATGGCGGGAATGCCCACCTTCGCGAGCCGCGCCAGCGATGCCCGGTAGCCGTTGGCCCGATAGCCGTGGGCCTGCAGATAGTGCTTGATATCCAGCAGCGAGAAGCCCAGGCGACGGATTTCCGCCTTGTTGCCGTGATCCCACATGGCCTTGAACACGGTCAGTTCCGTCACCGGGTCGTGATACTGATAGGTCAGCAACGTGGCCAGGGCCGCCGAACCGCAGCTGTAGTCGTAGCGTTGGTGGATGGTGGTGGCGAACTTGCGTGCCTGCATGCTCTGCACGGGCACGGAGACGAACCCCGCCGGCAGGCCGGCGAGACCGACGGTTCCGCCGATCGCCAGGGGCGACAGCCCTGTCAGCAGGGCCGCCAACCAGAGGCGGACTCGTGGCGAGTGCAGCAGCTGTCTCATGGCACTCGCCTACTGCATCTTCAGATTGACGATGGTCGAATTCTGGATGATGACGTTGTTGCCCGAATTCTGAACCACGGTATCGAAGCCGGCCGCGTTCGAGAACGCGCTCTGCCCGACGAAGTTGTCGCCCGTCACGTTGTCCAGCGCCTTGTTCTGGGACACCTTGGCGTGCAGGTTTGCCAGATTGAGCTCGACCGCATGGCCGCCCCGGTGAGCGGCCAGCGCGGTGTTGGGCAGCGCGGCACCCAGTTCTCCGGCCACCGAAGCGCCATTTCCGGGCGGCGGTGCCGCCCGTCCCGAGGGGGCACCGACCCAGAGAGAGAGTCCGGTGGCAACCACGATCATAAAGCCTGGCCGGTTCATGCCCTGTACCTCCTTCGCGACAACCCGGGGAAAGCGCCCGGGACCGAAGTCCCGGGCGCACCCGCCAGGTCGGTCCTTCAGTGGACCGTCAGATTGGCCTGCACGGTCGTGCCCTGCTGCACCATGGCATTGGGGGCACTGTTCTGGCTCACGCGCGTGATACCGCTGACCCCGCGGAACGAGCTGCCACCGATGCCGTTGGACACATTGAACGTGCCTGCCGGTCCGCCCACGGCATTGCCGCCGGCGCCGCCGACAGCGCCGTTACCGGTGGTAATGCCGGCCAGCACCCGACCGCTGGCGGCGGCTCCTCCCATGCCGCCCTGGCCGCCCTGGCCGCCGTAGGCCGTACCGCCGGCGCCGCCGTTGCCGCCGGTACCGGCGCCGCCCTGGCCGTCGCCGCCGACGGCACCCTCGGCACCGGCGCCGCCGGTGCTGGCCACCGACGCACCGTTGGCCGGCGCACCGGCCGCACCGGCGGCGCCATCCCCACCCGTTGCCGTGTTCGAATTGGCAGTCGCAGCTCCACCGGTGGAGCTGCCGCCGCCGTTGGCGACACTGCGGGTCTGCCCGGCAGTGGCCTGGTCCTTACCGGCGCCGTTGGTGGTGGCACTGCTGGAGGCGGAACTCGAGCCGGTGGCGGTGGCGGCACTGCCGCCTGATGCACTGGTACCGGACGGATACCAGCCGCTGCTGTCCGTTCCCCAGACGCTGGTGCTGCCACCGGTAGTGCTTTCAGCGGAACCACCATTGCCGCCATTGCCGCCGTTGGCCCAGCCGCCGTTGCCGCCGTGGGCGCCCAGGCTGGTCCCGCCGTTGCCGCCGGCCCCGCCGTTGCCGCCGCTGCCGTCACCGCCTGTGCCGGTCGCGGCAGCACCGCCGACTCCGCCTTGGCCGCCCTGCCCGCCGTAACCGCCGTAGCCCGTGCCGCCATTGACCGGTCCGCCGTGGGCGTTGACGTCGCCGGAATTGGCGGCGCCGTTGCCGCCGTTACCGCCGTTGCCGGCGCTGCCTCCGTCGAGCAGCCAGCTGCCCCCATCCGTCGGTGCGCCGTAGCTAGTGTTACCGCCCCGGTTGCCGATGTTGTTGACCTGATTCCACTCCACGTGCCCGTGCAGGTAGGTCTTGGCATCGATGTGGGTATTGAACGAGTGCTGGTTGCCCGAACTCTGGTACCAGTCCACCTCCGACCCATTGTTTGCCGACATCCCGGTCACGTTGCCGGTGGCGGCGCGGGCCGTCCGGTTACCCGAACCCTGCTGGGCCCGGGAGTTTTCGTTGGCCTGTGCACCCTGATTTCGGCTTTGAGTCGATGTGGCCGTCGCCTTCTGGGTCACCGTCTTGGCCGGGCTGTTGTTGGCCTGGTTGTGAGGGTTGGCCCATACCGGTCCGACCAGCCCCAGAGCCAGGGCAACAGCCGTAGCTATCATGGTCCTGTTCATGTCGGTCCTCCATGTTCCGCGGGAATCGGCAGGCCGCCCGACTGCTCGCCGCCTGCCCTCCGGTGCCATCGGCCGTATCCGGACCGAAGTCCGGATACGGCCGGCACGCTGTCAGTGCACCGTGAGATTGGCCTGCACCGTCACACCCTGCTGGACCAACGAATTGGCGCCGGTGTTCTGGCTGACCGTAGTGATCCCGCTGGCACCGCGGAACGAGTTGCCGCTGATGCTGTTGGAGGCATCAAAGCTGCCCGCGCTGGCGCCCATGGAGTCGCCGCCGGCGCCGCCCATGGCGCCGTTGCCGGTGGTGATGCTGGCCTGCTCGCGGCCGCTGGTGGCGCTGCCGCCCATGCCGCCCTGGCCGCCCTGACCGCCATAGGCCGTGCCGCCGGCACCGCCGGTGCCGCCGGTGCCGTTGCCGCCGGTGCCGGTGCCGCCGGTGGCCCCGACCGCACCGTCACCCGCCGTGCTCGACACCGCCGCCCCATTGGCCGAGGCGCCGGCCGCACCGGCCGCGCCCGCACCACCCGTGGCTGCGCCCGCGTTGGCCGTGGCCGCACCCCCGGTGGAACTGCCGCCACCGGTGGCGCTGCTGCTCGCCTGCCCGGCGGTGGCGGTATCCTTGCCCTTGCCGTTGGCCGTCGCGGTGGTGCCGGACCAGCCGGCGTGGGTGCCCGTGAAGGCATGCCCGCCGTTGGCGCCACCGGTGCTGCTGTAACCATCCCCGGCGCTGCCACCGCTGCCGCCGGAGCCGTTGCCGCCGTTGCCGCCGGTCACGTCGCCCGCATTGCCGCCGCTGCCGCCGGCACCGCCGTCGCCGGCCATGCCGTTACCGCCCTGGCCGGTGGCCGCCACGCCGCCCTGGCCGCCGCTACCACCGTAGCCGCCTGCACCGCCGTAGCCGGTGCCGCCGTTCACCGGTCCGCTCTGGGCGTTCACGGTCCCGGAGTTGGCGCCGCCGCTACCTCCGGCGCCGCCGTTGCCGGCCAGCCCGCCGCTGCCGCCAATGTTGCCGATCCCGGAGACGTCATTGTTGCTGACCGTTCCGTGCAGATCGGTCTTGGCCTCCACGGCAGTATTGAACGAGCCCGAATTGTCGGACTGCTGATAGCGCGTGGCACTGGAGCCGTTGCTGGCCGCTATGCCCGAGACGTTGCCCAGTGTCGCCCGGGCGGTCTTGTTCTCCGAGTTCTGCTGGGCGCTCGAATTCTCGTTCGCCTGGGCACCCGGATTGCGGGTCTGGGTGGATGTCGCCTTGGCAGTCTGGGTGACATTCTTGGTGCCGCTGTTGTTGGCCTGATTATGTGGGTTTGCCCACACCGGTCCGGCCATGCCGAATACCAGGGCTATCGCCGAGGCTATCAATGTCTTGTTCATAACGGTCCTCCATGTCTCGCGAACAGGCCAGCACCATGCAAGGCCTTGGGTGCGCTATCGCAATCCTTGTGCCGGCTTCTGACGATCACACCAAGTTTCTGTTTGCACGAAGAATATCGACAAGGATGGGGTAGCAGGAGAGACCGGAGCCCGATCCGGGATTGTCCGAAAGCTGAAACAAGGTCGGCGGTATCATTGAGAGTGGCGCAAACAATTGTCCGTATCTTACGGGGGTTATCTGCGCCCGCGCCCTATTCGGCGTTTGTGCCAGTCATGGCACAAGGTCGGTCGTCGGCAACCGGCGCCGCGGGATTTTGCGCCGACGATCTGCGGACAACGGCGATCAGCGCCGCCAAGCTCGGCGTTGAGCCGTGGCCATCGACCATTGCCAGGGCCGCCAGCCGGCCCTGGCGGACTCGACCCCCGGCGAGCTTTGGCCTGTTTGAAGGGGACGGCCGACGCCGTTGGCCGGCGCGCTGCCTGACCCGGCCGCCCGCACTTCGACGCGGTTGATATCCCCCACCGGATATTCCATGATGGTTTATATTTGCCTCTTGGTTGGTAATGCCTAACTGCAGAACGCGGCACGACTCCCGCAGACTCAGTCAGTTGCGCGCTTGGCATGCTTACTGCGTGCGCGAAATCTATCCGAGTCGTCAGCATCCCGCGAAATCGGCGGGAGTTCGGAGACCCGCTTTCCGTCCTGCGAGACACCGGTAGCGTCGGCGTCCTCGGGATATGGGACCGCGTCGGGACACTCGCCGCAGACAGGAGCGCGTATCCCGCAGCGGCGAATGCGCCTGGTTGAAGCGCCAATGTATGGCGAGGCATGAGCAGCCATGCCATGGAGCGCCGTCGACCGCGGCCCATGGGAAACCGACTGGCCCAGCGAACACCGGAACGAGCGTCCGCACCCTGCACGGGCTCGGCCGTACATTCAAGCGATACGACAGGGAGAGAAGTATGAAAGCGAAGCAGGTTTGGATGGGCGCGCTGGCGCTCTTTCTGGTGCTTGGCGTAGTCCTGTGGTTCACCCAGGGAGGTGTTCACCACACGGCCGGCGGGACACCCTTCACCAGCAACTCGCTTATTCCCAATGCCGTCGCAGGCACCGGTGACACGGCGGCGGACAATGTCCTCTCCAGCGAAAAGCTCCCCAACTTCGTACAATTGGTCAAGGACAACCAGGCCGCCGTGGTGAACATCAGCACCACGGAGACCATAACCCGCAAGGATTCGTCCCAGCTGCCGGACAACATCCCGGAAAACAGCCCGTTCGGGGAATTCTTCAAGCGGTTCTTCAACGATCAGGGCGGGCCGGGCGGCTCCCAGACCGAGAAAGTCCATTCACTCGGTTCCGGTTTCATCATTTCGTCCGATGGCTACATCCTGACCAATGCCCATGTGGTCAATCATGCCGACCACATCGTGGTCGGGCTTCACGACAGACGCGAACTGACCGCCAAGCTGGTGGGCATGGACAAGCTTTCCGACATCGCGCTGCTGAAGATCAAGGCCACCGGACTGCACACCGTGAAGATCGGCAATTCCGACAAACTGCAGGTCGGCCAGTGGGTCCTGGCCATCGGATCGCCCTTCGGGTTCAACCATTCCGCCACCCAGGGTATTGTCAGTGCTCTGCACCGCAATCTGCCCAAGGACACCTACGTACCGTTCATCCAGACCGACGTGGCGGTCAATCCGGGCAATTCCGGCGGACCGTTGTTCAACACCGCCGGCGAAGTGGTCGGAATCAATTCGGAGATCTACACCAACACGGGCGGCTATGAAGGGCTTTCCTTCGCCATCCCGATCAACGTCGCCATGAACGTGGCCAAGCAGCTCAAAGCCCACGGTCACGTCACCCGCGGCTGGCTCGGTGTGTTGATTCAACCGGTGACCCAGAAGCTGGCGGAAGCCTTCGGCATGAAACAACCGGGGGGCGCTCTGGTGGCGCAGGTCGAACCCGACAGCCCTGCGCACAAGGCGGGATTACAGGCCGGCGACATCATCGACAGTTTCGACCACCATCCCATCAGCGACTCCGCCCAGCTGCCTCCGCTGGTGGCCAATACGCCCATCGGCAAGACGGTGCCGTTGGGGATCATCCGCAATGGCGAGAGCAAGACGCTGCACGTCACCATCGAGAAACTCAAGCACACCAAGACCGAGACGCAGCCATCCGAGCAGCCGCACCACCGTTTGAACATGGTGGTAACCGATCTGTCTTCCGAGCAGCGCCAGCAGCTCGGAGTTCAGAACGGAATCCTGATCAAGGAAGTGGGCGAGGGCCCTGCCGCCGACGCGGGACTGCGCCCCGGCGATGTGATTCTGATGCTCGCCGGCCATGAGGTCACCGGCACAGCACAGTTCAGCAAGCTGGTCAGCGCATTGCCCAAGGGCAAGCCGGTGCCGATACTGGTGCAGCGCCACCACATGTCGCTGTTCCTGTCACTGACGGTGCCGGCGGGACACTGACGGGCCGGGTCGTGGGAGAGGCGGAACGGGCGGCTTTCGGGCGCCCGTTCCGCCATGCCGGCATCCGCCGCGAGCCCGTTCCCGGCCCATTTCCTCTCTCCGGGCCGCCCGCGCAGGGACGGCGCAAGGTACTACCCTCGGAGGGTAGGCCGGCGCCGGCGTACAGGTGCTCAGGTCGGCCACTGGAGAACCGGTGCAGACACCCGGGCCGCGAGCTCCACCGGCGCATACTACCGGGCTCTTTGCTGACGGTCCGCACAGGCTGCAACCCCGTGTAAACACACCGCGCCAGGTGCCCGGGGTCCACTGCGGGGCGCCGGATCCGGCCCCTTGGCGCGGTCCCGCCGGTCGGTTTGACACCCTGTCGAGGTAAGCCACACAAGGAGCGTATCCATGGACAACGGCAAGCCAATGCACAACACCGTCTTCGTGTTGTTCGGCGCAGGCGGCGACCTCGCCTCCAGAATGATCGTCCCCGCCCTTTTCAACCTGTACCTGGACAAGCAGCTTCCCCGCAAGATCGCGCTGCTGGGTGTAGATCGCCAGGACTACTCGGACGCGCAGCTGGCTGACCGTTACCGCGAATCGGTTTCCAGCTATTCGCGCCGTGGCGCGCCCAGTGACGAACAGTGGCAGGAATTTGCCCAAAGCATCGAATACCTCAGCGCGGACCTGATGGACGACGGCGCCTACCAGCAGATAGCCAAGCGCCTGGGCGAGCTGGACAAGGAACTGGATGGCAAGGTCGACCATGTGTTCTACATGGCGACACCGCCCGCCCTGTTCGCTCCCATTGCCCACGGCGTGGGAAACGCGGGTCTGGCCCGCGACCGTTCCCATGCCCGCATCGTGGTGGAAAAGCCCCTGGGCCACGACCTGAAATCCTTCCAACAGATCAACTCGGCCCTGCTGCATTATTTCAGGGAGTCCCAGATATTCCGCATAGACCACTATCTGGGCAAGGAAACGGTGCAGAACATACTGGCGCTGCGGTTCGCCAACCCGATGTTCGAACCGGTGTGGAACCGCCGCTACATCGACCATGTGGCGATCACCGTGGCGGAGACCCTCGGCGTGGGCCATCGGGGCGGCTACTACGAAAACGCCGGCGCCCTGCGCGATATGGTCCAGAACCATCTGCTGCAGATCCTGTGCCTCATCGCCATGGAACCGCCGGTGGCCTATGACGCGTCCGATATCAGGGACAAGAAGATGGACGTGATGCACGCTCTGCGACCCATCACCGAGAGCATGGTGGACACCTGCACGGCACGGGGCCAGTACGGCCCGGGCTGGATCGGTGGCAAGGAAGTTCCGGGTTACCGTGACGAGGAAGGCGTAGACCCGCAATCCAACCGCGAGACCTACGCCGCCTTGAAACTGCATGTAGACAACTGGCGCTGGCAGGACGTGCCCTTCTACGCGCGCACCGGCAAGCGCATGAACGCCGCCGTGTCGGAGGTCTCCATCCGATTTCGCGACGTGCCGCATTGTGCGTTCCCCGACTCGTCCGGCATCAACACCCATCCGGCGCGACTGGTGATTCTGATTCAGCCGGATGAAGGCATCGTACTCAAGTTCATGGCCAAGGAACCCGGCACCCAGATGCGCCTGCGGCCGGTGGACATGCGATTCACCTACCAGGAAACCTTCAACCGGGCGACGCCGGCGGCGTACGAGACGCTCCTGCGCGAAGTGCTGGAGGGGGATGCGACCCTATTCATGCGTTCCGACCAGGTGGAGGCCGCCTGGCGCCTGCTCATGCCCACTCTCGAGGTGTGGGACAACAGTCTGGCAAGCGATTTCCCCAACTATGCGGCCGGCAGCTGGGGGCCGGAGGCCGGCGAAGTCATCGTCGCTCGCGACGGCAACATCTGGCTCACGCCCACCATCCTCAACCACCCCAACGGAGGTTGAAGCGCCGGCCCTTCGCCCGCACGCTAACGAGCATGGTGGCCCACTATCTGCAAATCGCCGAGCCCTACATCCGCGAGTACGGATATGCAGCCGTCTTCGGGCTCATCTTCGTGGAAGGCTTCGGTATACCGGCGCCCGGCGAAACCATGCTGGTGAGCGCGGCGCTGCTTGCCTCCCAGGGGGAAATGAACATTGCCGCCGTGCTCGGCTCGGCCTGGGCAGCGGCAGTGGGCGGCGACAACGTCGGCTACGCCATCGGCCACTTCGGAGGGCGGCACCTGATCGTGCGCTTCGGAACGCGCATCGGCATCAACGTTTCGCATCTGCACCGGGTGGAGCATTTCTTTGCGCGCCATGGCGGTAGCGTGGTGATGGTGGTCCGCTTCTTCGAGGGGCTGCGTCAACTCAATGGCGTGGTGGCCGGCACGGCCGGCATGCCCTGGTGGCGGTTTCTCGCCTACAACGCCATCGGTGGACTGCTCTGGGTCCTGCTCTGGGGCTACGGCAGCTATCGGCTGGGAGCCCACATGGACGATCTGGTGGCTCTGAGCCACCGTCTGAAGCCCTACCTGATCGGCCTTGCGCTCACCCTGCTGGTGGCAGGCATCGCTTATCTGATCTATCGGGGCAAGCAAAGCGGTCCGCGGGCCTGAGGTACTCCGCCTACTGACCGGAAGGGTCCGGCGGACGGAGAAGGCCGGCCAGTGGCGCAAACGGACCATTGCTGGTCGCAGCCGAGGGCGCCCGGCGCCGGGGGAGTGGCTTTACGCGGGATGGGTGTCGCTCTACGCTGAGGCCCGGATGTGTATTGATCGACAACGGCGCCGGCTTGCCCGTCTGCCCCGGGAGCGGGCTCGCGACATTTCGAAGCTGGCCCTGCGACCGTCCGGCCTACTGAAAGAGGACCTCGTCCATGACCGTCCCGCTGCCCTCGCTGGACAAGAAGAGCTACAAACAGACCCTGTACGCCCTGCAGGTGGAGCTGGTCAAGCTCCAGAACCGCGTCGTCCAGCACGGCGATCGGATACTGGTGTTGTTCGAAGGCCGCGACGCCGCGGGCAAGGACGGCACCATCAAACGTATTACCCAGCACATGCGGCCGCGGGAGACCCGCGTGGTCGCCTTGGGCACCCCGACCGAGCGGGACCGGTCCTCGTGGTATTTCCAACGCTATGCCTCTCACCTGCCGGCCGGACGCGAGCTGGTGCTCTTCAATCGCAGCTGGTACAACCGCGCCGGCGTGGAACGGGTAATGGGCTTTTGCACCGACGAAGACTACGAGGCCTTCATGCAGACCGCCCCCCAGTTCGAGCATATGCTGGTGCGCTCCGGCATCCAGCTGTTCAAGTATTACCTGGACATCAGCAAGGACGAACAGAAACGCCGCCTCAAGGCACGCCGCAACAGTCCGCTCAAAGCCTGGAAAGTCAGCTCGGTGGACGACGTGGCGATCAAGCACTGGGACGACTACAGCCTGGCCCGCAACGAGATGTTCGCCCGCACCCACAGCCCGGTCGCACCCTGGACTGTGGTGCGTGCCGACGACAAACGGGTTGCCCGGGTGCAGGTCATACGGGACCTTCTGACCCGACTGGACTACAAGGGCAAGGACGAGGCGCTGGTGCTGCCGGACCCCGATGTGGTGTTCAACTTTCAGGAAGTGTATCTGACAAACGGAATGATCGCGCCCTGACCCTTCCTGCAACGCCGGTGTGCAACTGCGCGCAGCCCTCAGGTTGCACCCCGGCCACCCGGCGGGCCGCGGTGCCCGCCACGTCCTTACGGCCGCACGCGCCGACGACAGCGAGCCGGTCGTCGGCTCGGTGGTCATACCCGCCACGCGATGGAGGAAGGAACCGATGCATCCGAGCCGTTATCTGCCACGTGGGTTGCCGGGTAAGCTCCAGGGCCTGGCCGAACTGGCCGTGGACTTGCGCTGGGACTGGAACCACAGCGCGGACCAGCTGTGGAAAACGGTGGACGAGGAATTGTGGGCCGCTACCGGCAACCCTTGGTTGATACTGGAAAGCGTATCGGGCCGGCGGCTCGAGGAGCTGGCCCGCGACAGCGGCTTTCGGGCGGAGCTGGACCGGCAGGTCAAGAAGCGCCGGGACTCTCTTTCCAAACCCACCTGGTGCGGAGGCGTCTGCAAACCGGCCGAGCTGGGCACCGTGGCCTACTTCAGTATGGAGTTCGGGCTCAGTGAGTCGCTGCCCATCTATTCCGGCGGACTGGGCGTACTGGCGGGGGATCTGCTGAAGACCGCCAGCGACCTGGGCGTCCCGGTTGCGGGGGTTGGCCTGCTCTACCAACAGGGCTACTTCCGTCAGGCCTTGGACGCCAGCGGCAATCAGCTGGCCTTCAACCCCTACAACAATCCTACCATGCTGCCGGTGATGCCCTTGCGCGACCCCGACGGCGAGTGGTTGCGGGTTACCGTCGAGCTGCCCGGCCGCACCCTGCACCTGCGGGCCTGGCAGGTGCACGTGGGACGTTCCAACCTCTACCTGCTGGACAGCAACGACCTGCTCAACAGCCCCGGCGACCGCAGTATCACCAGCGAGCTCTACGGCGGCGGCGCGGAGATGCGGCTGCAGCAGGAAATGGTGCTGGGAATCGGCGGCTGGAGGCTGCTGCAGGCGCTGGATCTGTCCTGCCCCATCTGCCATCTCAACGAAGGTCACGCCGCCTTCGCCGTGCTCGAACGGGCACGCGCTTTTGCACAACGCACCGGCCAACCGTTTTCGGTCGCCCTGCGCTGCACCCGAGCCGGAAACCTGTTCACCACCCACACCCCGGTGGCGGCCGGATTCGACCGCTTCGATGCGTCGCTCATGACCCAATACCTCGGCGAGTATGCCAAGGGCCTGGGTATTTCCATGAACGAGCTGCTCGCCCTGGGGCGCGCGGATCCCGGGCGTTCCGACGAGCCGTTCAACATGGCATACCTGGCAGTGCGGGGCAGCGCCGCCGTCAACGGGGTCAGCAGATTGCACGGCGAGGTGAGCCGCGAACTGTTCCAGCCCTTGTTCGCGCACTGGCCCCAGTCGGAAGTCCCCATCGGCCATGTGACCAACGGTGTGCATATGCCTTCCTGGGACTCCGCCGCCGCCGACGCCGTGTGGACCGACGCGGCGGGCAAGGAGCGCTGGCTGGGTACCATGGAAACCCTGGAACAGGACCTGCGGGCGGTTGACGACAGGGAACTGTGGGAGCTGCGCGCCAAGGGACGTCAGGCGCTGATCGAGGCCGTGCGCCTGCGTCTGGCCCGCCAGGCCGCCGCCCGCGCCGAGCACCCGTTGGACGTGGATGCCTGCACCCGCATGCTGGACCCCAACACGCTGGTGCTGGGTTTTGCACGCCGGTTTGCCACCTACAAACGCCCCAACCTGCTGCTGCACGACCGCCGGCGCCTGGTGAACCTGTTGACCGATCCGGAACGTCCCGTGCAACTCATCGTGGCGGGCAAGGCTCACCCCAGGGACGACGCGGGTAAGGCGATGGTGAGGGCCTGGGCCGAGTTCAGCCGCGACCCAGCGGTACGGGGCCGGGTTGTGTTCGTGGAGGACTACGACATGGCGCTCGCCGCCGAGCTGGTGCAGGGTGTCGACCTGTGGATCAACACGCCCCGGCGTCCCTGGGAGGCGAGCGGCACCAGCGGCATGAAGGTGCTGGTCAACGGCGGGCTCAACCTCTCCGAGTTGGACGGCTGGTGGGCCGAGGCCTATGGGCCGGAACTGGGCTGGGCACTGGGAGATCGCCAGCGCCACGGCGACGATCCGGCCTGGGACGCAGAAGAAGCCGGCGCCCTGTACGATCTGCTCGAGCGCGAGGTCGTACCCGCTTTCTACGCACGGGACGAGCATGGCATGCCCACCGAATGGGTGGCACGCATGCGCGAGAGCATGGCCCGGCTGACCCCACTGTTCTCCAGCAACCGGATGGTGCGCGAATACACCGAACGCTATTACCTGCCCGGCGCCGCCGCCTACCGGTCGCGGGCGCAGGCGGACGGCCGGGCGGCCCACGAGCTGGAGGCATGGATCGGCGAGCTGCGCCGCCAGTGGCCGGCCCTGCACTTCGGCGAGCTCAGTGTGGAAACGGCGGACGGCCGGCACCACTTTCGCATTCCCGTCTATTTTTCCGACCTGGACCCCGGCAACGTGCGGGTGGAGCTGTACGCGGATCGGGCCGGGGACGAGCAGCAGGACGAACATATCGCCATGACCCGCGGAGAAGCCCTCGCCGGTGCGGTCAACGGCTATCTGTTCGAGGCGTCGGTGCCCACTGCACGAGCGGCCGACGACTACACGCCGCGGATCATTCCCGCCCGCGCCGACGCACTGATTCCCCTGGAGGTGCCCTTGATTGTCTGGCAGCGCTGAAGCGCCAGCCTCACGATGTCATGCCTCCCTGCGAACCCTCACGGACGACACACATGACCGAGTTACCCAGGACCCCCTACCCCGGAATTGCACCCGGTGCCCCCGGCACCGAGCCCACCTGGTGCAGCAGTGCGAAACAGATGGTGGGCTGCACCCTCGGACCTTCCCGATTGTGGTTCACCATCGGCAGCGGCATCGTCAACGAGGTCTATTACCCGCGTATCGACATACCCCAGATCCGCGACCTGGGCTTCATCGTAGCCGACGGCAACGGCTTCTGGGTGGAGGTCAAGCGGCTGGACCGCCATGAGCTGCGCACACCGGCCGCGGGTATACCCGCCGTGCAGGTGATCCATCGCCACGAGCGTTTCACCCTGACCCTGCGCGTGGTGCCCGACCCCCGGCGCGATGTGCTGCTGGTGCAGCTGCAACTGGAAGGGGACCCGCAGCTGCACCCCTATGCGCTGCTCGCGCCCCACCTCGGGGGCACCGGGCACGATAACCACGCCGCGGTTGCCCAGTACCGGGGCCGTCGGGTGCTGTGGGCCGAACAGGGTCCGTTCGGACTGGCACTGGCCGCCATCGACCCCCATCAGGAGGACTGCTGGGGCGCGTGCAGCGCCGGCTACGCGGGCGTCAGCGACGGCTGGCAGGACTTCTCCCGCAACGGAGCCCTGCGCTGGCAGTATGCCGATGCGGGCCCGGGCAACGTCGCGCTGACCGGCGCCCTGCCCCGCCAGGCGACTCTCGCTCTGGGCTTCGGCAGCAGCAAGGAGTCGGCGGCAACCCTGGCGGTGGCGGCGCTGCTGCAACCCTTCGACAGCCTGTGGGAACGCCAACGCCAGGACTGGGGTCAGTGGCATGGGTTGAACGAAAAGCGCTGCACCCTGCCACCGGACCTGCCCAAAGAGGTGCACGACCTGTTTCTGACCTCCGCCATGGTGCTGCGCACCCATCAGGACAAGATCTACCCGGGCGCCATGGTGGCCAGCCTCAGCGTGCCATGGGGCAACACCCGGCACGAGCGCGCCGGCTACCACCTGGTGTGGCCCAGGGACCTGGTGGAATGCGCCGGCGCCCTGCTGGCCCTGGGCGCGGTGGACGATGCCCGCGACGTGCTGCGCTACCTGATGGCCACCCAGAAATCCGACGGCCACTGGTACCAGAACCAGTGGCTGGGGGGAAAGCCCTTCTGGCACGGCATCCAGCTGGACGAAGCGGCCTTCCCGGTATTGCTGGCCGCGACCCTGGCCGATGAGGACGCACTGGACGGCATCGAAGTACGGTCCATGGCGGCACGGGCCCTGGCCTTCATCGTGGGCAACGGCCCGGCCAGCGACCAGGACCGGTGGGAAGAGGATAGCGGCGTCAACACCTTCACCCTGGCGGTATGCATCGCGGCCCTGGTGGGCGGCGCGCCCTTTCTGGCGCCGGCGGACCGCGAATTCGCACTGGCGGTGGCCGACTACTGGAACACCCGTATCGAGGACTGGACCACGGTCTCGTACACGCCCCTGGCCCGGCAGCTCGGGGTTGCCCGCTATTACGTGCGCGAAGGCTTCGTGCCCGCGGACGGCGACGACGGCGATCTGCTGCACCGTGCCCTGCCCATCAAGAACCGCCGCCATGACCCGGGACTGCCGGCCGCCGAACAGGTAGGCGTGGATTTCCTGCAGCTGGTACGCAGCGGTCTGCGCCGAGCGGACGATCCCGTGATCCGAGACACCCTGGCTGTCGTGGATTCCCTGCTGCGGGTCGTCACCCCCAGCGGCCCGTCCTGGTACCGCTACAACGGCGACGGCTACGGCGAGCACTCCGATGGTCGCCCCTTCGACGGCACCGGCCATGGCCGCGCATGGCCGCTGCTCAATGGCGAGCGTGGACACTACCAGCTCGCCGCCGGCCAGGATCCACTTCCGGAGCTGGAAGCCATGGTGCGCATGGCCGGCGTGGGCAGCATGCTGCCCGAGCAGGTCTGGGAGCACCCTGCCCTGCCCGATCAGGGCCTGTATCCGGGACGGCCCAGCGGCTCGGCCATGCCGCTCGCCTGGGCCCATGCGGAGTTCATCAAACTGGTGGTCTCCCGCTGTCAGGGCGCGCCCTTCGATCGTCCCGACCGGGTCTGGCAGCGTTACCACGGCACGCTGCCGGAGGCGCCGCTGGCGATCTGGCTGGAGCAGGCCCCCCTGACCGCCATCGCACCCGATCAGCGGCTGCTGATCTGTCTGCGGGAACCGGCAGTCGTGCACTGGGGCGTCAATGGCTGGCAGAACATACAGGAAACCCCCACCGGCGAGATCACCCTCGGGCACTGCAACGCGGAACTGCCCACAGAAGGGCTCGCGCCCGGCGCCACGGTGGAGTTCACCTACCGCAACCGGCGCGACGGAAGTTGGGTGGGACGCGATTTCCGGGTCACTGTACAGGAGCCGCAGGAAACACGTCCCGACGAATGAGCGCGAGCGAAGCTTCCGGGCAGTCGCGGTGGCTGGTCAGCATTGCGGTCATGCTGACCACGGTGATGGTCATTCTGGACATGACCATCGTGAATGTCAGCCTGCCCCATATGATGGGCAGCCTGGGGGCGACCGCCGACGAAATCACGTGGGTGCTGACCTCCTACATCGTCGCCGAAGCCATCACCATTCCCATGACCGGCTACCTCAGCGGGCGCTTCGGCCGCCGGCGGGTGATGCTGGTGAGCATCGCCGGCTTCGTGCTGGCTTCGGCGGTGGCGGGCCAGTCACATTCCCTGTTCGAGATGGTCAGCGCACGCATCGCCCAGGGCGCGTTCGGCGCCTCGCTGATCCCTCTGTCCCAATCGGTGATGGTGGATACCTTCCCTCCCGCCGAGCGCGGCAAGGCCATGGCGCTGTGGGGCGTGGGCATCATGGTGGGCCCCATACTGGGTCCCACCCTCGGCGGTTACATCACTCAGCATTTCGGCTGGCCCTGGGTGTTCTACATCAACGTGCCGGTGGGTGCGGTCAATCTGCTGATGGTCGCCCGCCTGGTGCACCAGACCGAGACCCGTTCGGTGCGTACCGACTGGCTGGGAGCGCTTCTGATGGCGGCCGGCATAGGCAGCCTGCAAGTGGTACTGGACCGGGGAAATCAGGAAGGGTGGTTCAGCTCCCATCTCATCGCGGTACTCTCGGTGCTCGCCGCCGGGGGATTGATGTGGTTCACCGTGCGCAGCCTGCGGCGCTCGGACAGTGTGGTGAACCTGCGCCTGTTCCGCGACCGCAACCTGGCGGCGGCTTCGCTGATGATGGGCGCCTTCGGGCTGGGTCTGTTCGGCACCATCGCCCTGCAACCCATCATGCTGGAGCGCCTGTTCAACTATCCCGCGGAGACCGCCGGTCTGGTCATGGCGCCCCGCGGCATCGGCAGCGCCCTCAGCATGTTCATGGTATCGCGTCTCATCAACCGCTACGATTCGCGCCTGCTGGTGGGCGCCGGGCTGCTGATCGCAGCGGCGGGTACCTACGTGATGAGCTGGTATGACCTGTCCATCGATCCGGCGTGGGTGATATGGCCGGGCGCCATCCAGGGCATCGGAATGGGAATGATCTTCGTGCCCCTGTCCACGCTCGCTTTCGAGACCCTGCCCAAGGCGTCGGTGGACGAAGGATCGGGGCTGTTCAATCTGCTGCGTACCATCGGAGGCTCGATCGGCATCTCCATCGCCGGCACCGTCTACACCCGCTCCAGCCAGGCGGCCTGGAACCAGCTCGGCGGCCATATCCAGCGCTTCAATCCGGCGCTCCATTCCTGGTTGGGTGCCCTGGGAATGACCCTCCATGCCCCTGCGGCGCCGCCCCTACTGGCCCGGTTGCTGGGACGTCAGGCCAGCATGGTGGGATTTGTGGACACCTTCTGGCTCATCACCCTGAGCTTCGTTGCCATGGCACCTCTACTGCTGCTTGTACGCCGCGCCGAGCGGCGTGCAGCAGACACGGGCGCGGATCAGCCATAGCGACCGGTGATGTAGTCCTCTGTCTCTTTGCGGTTGGGCTTGGTGAAGATGACGTTGGTGTCGTCGAATTCGATCAACTCGCCCAGGTACATGAACGCCGTGTAGTCGGACACCCGGGCGGCCTGCTGCATGTTGTGGGTGACGATGACGATGGTGTAGTCGTCCTTGAGCTCGGTGATCAGCTCCTCGATCTTGAGGGTGGAAATGGGATCCAGCGCCGACGCCGGCTCATCGAGCAGCAGCACTTCCGGCTTGACCGCGATCGCCCGGGCGATACACAGACGCTGCTGCTGACCGCCCGACAGCTGCGTACCGATCTGCCGCAGCTTGTCCTTGACCTCATCCCAGATAGCCGCCTTGCGCAGAGCCCACTCGACCCGCTCGTCCATCTTGTTGCGGGACAGGCGTTCGTACAGCCGCACGCCGAAGGCGATGTTGTCGTACACCGACATGGGGAACGGCGTGGGCTTCTGGAACACCATACCCACTTTGGCCCGCAGCAGGTTGGGATCCTGATCCTTATCCAGTACGTTGCGCCCGTCCAGGACGATCTCCCCGGTGGCGCGCTGATCCGGATACAGCTCGTAGATGCGGTTCATGCACCGCAGCAGGGTGGACTTGCCACAGCCTGAAGGACCGATGAACGCCGTCACGCGATTCTGCGGAATCGTCAGGCTGATGGACTTCAGGGCCCGGTATTTTCCGTAGTAGAAGTTGAGGTCGCGAACCACCATCTTGTGGTCGGACGCTTCGGCCTGCGAGGATTGGGTCTCGGCAGCCTTGTCCCAACCGCCGGCGGCGGACACGTCGATGGAACGCGCGGCGGTTCCGCTGTTCATGCTTTCCGCTTCGTCGTAGTTCATGGCGTCAATAACTCGGCTTGCGTGTCCGTAACAGCACACGCGCAAGAATGTTGAGGAATAGAATGCTGAAAGTGATGAGCAGGGCCCCGGCCCAGGCCAGATGCTGCCAGTCATCGTAGGGACTCATGGCGAACTGGAAGATGACCACCGGCAGGTTGGCGATGGGCTCGTTGAGGGTGGAGCTCCAGAACTGGTTGTTCAGGGCCGTGAACAACAGCGGCGCGGTCTCGCCGCTGATCCGGGCAACGGCCAGCATCACCCCGGTGAGGATACCGGCCCGGGCCGCCCGGTAGACGATCATGATGATGACCTTCCACTGGGGAGCGCCCAGAGCGGCGGCGGCCTCGCGCAGGGTGTCGGGCACCAGACGCAGCATGTCCTCGGTGGTCCGCACCACCACCGGCAGCACGATGAGCGCCAGGGCAAGGGCGCCGGCCCAGCCGGAAAAGTGCCCCATGCTCACCACCACCACTTCGTAGATGAACACGCCCAGGATGATGGAGGGCGCGCTGAGCAGGATGTCGTTGACGAACCGCACCACCGGGGCCATCTTGGAACCGCGCCCGAACTCGGAAAGATAGGTACCCGCCAGAATGCCCATGGGCGTGCCGATAAACGTACCCATGGCGGTCATCATCAGGCTTCCGACGATGGCGTTGGCCAGACCCCCCGCACTGCCCGGCGGCGGCGTCGGCTGGGTCAACACGTCGAGGTTGATCCACGGCAGCCCCTGCCTGACCAGCGTCCACAACAGCCACACCAGCCAGAACAGGCCGAAGATGGTCGCCAGCACGGAGACGGTCAGGTTGAACCCGTTGATGAATCGCCGCCTTGTGTACAGATCGAACATGGGGCGCCTCAGGTCCGTTGGCCTTCCCGCGCGGTCAGGCGCAGCAGCATCAGCTTAGCCAGCGCCAATACCAGGAACGTGATGAAGAACAGAATCAATCCCAGCGCGATCAGCGACGAGGTATACATCTGGCCCACGGCCTCGGTGAACTCGTTGGCCAGGGTGGAGGAAATGGTGTTGCCGGGCATGAACAGGGAGCTGCTGATGCTGTGGGCATTGCCGATCACGAAGGTCACCGCCATGGTTTCCCCCAGAGCCCGTCCCAGCCCCAGCATGACGCCCCCCACCACGCCTACCTTGGTGTAGGGCAGCACCACATGGCGCACCACCTCCCAGGTGGTGGCGCCGAGACCGTAGGCCGATTCCTTAAGTACCGGCGGCACGATTTCGAAGACATCGCGCATGACCGCCGTCATGAACGGGATCACCATGATTGCCAGTATCAGCCCGGCCGTGAACATGCCGATGCCCATGGGCGGACCCTGAAAGAGATTCCCGATGACCGGCCAGTCACCCAGATGATCGGTCAGCCAGGGCTGAGCGTGGTCGGCAAACAGGGGCGCGAATACGAACAGGCCCCACATACCGTAGATGATGCTGGGGATGGCGGCCAACAGCTCCACGGCGATTCCGATGGGCCGCTTCAGCCAGCGGGGGCTGAGCTCGGTGATGAACAGCGCGATCCCGAAGCTCACGGGGATGCCGATGATCATGGCCAGCACGGAGGTCGCCAGGGTACCGAAGATGGCGACCGCGGCGCCGAACTGATTGGTCACCGGATTCCATTCGGTACTCCACAGAAAGCCGGCCCCGAACTTCTGGATCGCCGGCCAGGCGCCAATGAGCAGCGACACCATGATGGCGATGATAACCACCAGCACCATACCTGCGAAAAACCGGGTGGCGACTCGGAACAGGCGGTCCAGAAGCACACCGCGCTGCATGCGCCCGATTGTCTGTGCCGCTCCACTCGGAGCCACCATGGCGCTATCCTGCTGGCCGTTCAAAACTCGATGTCTCCAGGCGCAGTCTGCTAGGGCCTGCTAACACTATTGGGCTCAGCGCTGCCGGCAGCCCGATTTCCGGCCCGCCAGGCGGAACACGCGCGGTGCAGCCCGACGATACCGGCGAGCGACAACGCCGCGGGACGAACAACGGGCTCCGTCCCTTCGGTTTGCGGCCGGGAAGCCGCCACTCGGCGTCGCTCGTCACTCATTTGGAATCACCCGACTTCGCTCCTGGCGCCTCGACTCGCGGCTCTGAGCCGCGACAGCGGCGATCCAAATAGTGTTAACAGACTCTTGTAACCAATTGCGGAGGCGTCGCCCTTGGGCGACGCCTCCGCACCTTATCACAGCAGCCGGTATCTGGCTACGCGAAGGCGCTTACTGCACCATCTCCGCGGTCCAGACGGGGTTGCCCTGCTGGTCCATGATGTTGCGGTGCCAGGTGGTCTCCACCAGCTTGACGACACTGGCCGGCATCGGCACGTAATCCAGCTTCTCCGCCATCTGCTGACCGTGATGGTACGCCCAGTCGAAGAACTTGAGCACGGCCTTGGCGGTATCCGGATTGGCCTGGTTCTTGTACACCAGGATGAAGCTGGCGCCGGTGATCGGCCAACTGTCCTTGCCGGGCTGGTCGGTCAGCACCATATAGAATCCGGTGGCGTGGGCCCAGTCCGCGTTGGCCGCTGCCGCCTGGAAAGATTCACTGGTGGGCTCCACGTAGTTGCCGGCCTGATTGCGCAGCTTCACATGGATCATGTGGTTCTGCAGCGCATAGGCATACTCGACGTAGCCGACAGATCCCTTGATACGCTTCACATAGGAGGCAACGCCTTCGTTGCCCTTGCCGCCGACACCGGTGGGCCAGGCCACGGACTTGTTGTTGCCGACCTGGCTCTTCCAATCGCTGCTGACCTTGGAAAGGAAGTTGGTGAAGATCCAGGTGGTGCCCGAGCCGTCGGAACGGTGGACCACGGTAATCTGCTTGTTCGGCAGCTTCACGCCAGGGTTCTCCTTGGCGATACGCGAGTCATTCCACGTCTTGATCTTGCCGAGGAAGATGTCCGCCAACAGTTCGTTGCTCAGCTTCAGCTCGCCGGAACGGATGCCGGGCAGGTTCACCACGGGGACCACGCCGCCCATGATCATGGGGAACTGCATCAGGCCCGCCTCCTGGAGCTCCGAAGGCTTCAGCGGTGCGTCGGAAGCGCCGAAATCCACGGTCTTGGCCTTGATCTGCTTTATGCCGCCGCCGGAACCGATGGACTGGTAGTTCATCTTCACGCCGGTCTGCTTGGCGTAGGCGTCGGCCCACTTGGCATAGACCGGATACGGGAAGGTCGCTCCGGCACCGGAAATCTGGCTGACGCCGCCCGCGCTGGCCGTGCCCATGAAGCCCACGGACAGCAGCGCTGCAGCCGCCACCGTACCTTTCGCAAGCTGTTTAAACATGTTGGTCCCCTTGTATGACAATTTGATTACGATGCACAAAAAAGCTCGACTAGCTCAGGAGATCAGCCACCCAGAACGTGAGTTTAGGGTGAAATCCTGTTCAGCGGGCGCCAGTCTATAGTCGCCATATGACAGTTGTATTACGGCCAGGGAACCAAGCGATCACGGCAATCGGGCGGGGATACTGTTTATTGTTATGACAGTGACTTACATCAGGAAATTATATTTTCTATCAAGTATGGACCGGGCTGTCCGCAGGCGCCTCGCGGCCCGCCCCGGACGAAGATCGCCTTCCCGGCCCTGATGGATCGCAGACCTCAACGCCCGGCTTTGCGCCGGTAGAAATCCGCCGACTGGCGAACGGAAACGCCCATCAGCCGGGCGCGGTGAAACCAGGCCTCGGCCAGGTCGCTCGGCAGGTGGTCGTGCAATGTGGTGCGAAAGAGTTCCAGCCAGTCGTCCACCAGTTCGTCGCTGACGCCGACCGCCAGGTGTTTGCCCGCCACATCGTACCGGTCGGCGCGATAGCGTTCGCCTCCCAACGCCATCCACCAGAAATGGGTCAGCCGGGCCTTGTGCAGCGTCCAGTCGCTGACCATGAGGAACGGTACCGCCAGATTCGGATGCATCTGCACCCGATCATAGAAGTCGTCCACCACGGCGGCTATGGCCTCGCGCCCGATACGGGTATGGGTTTGTCGTGACCGTTCCGGCCCGGAGCGCGCTTCCATGGACAGTCCTCAAGCCGCGGCTCTTTGATGCATTGTATATATATCTTTCAGACTTGCGGATCAACCACACAGCGTTCCGGGGGGCTGCCCTCCCAGCGGTGCCGGGCAACGAAGCCCGCTCCAGAAACGGGATCATGCCCCCCCTGCTGCGATGGGGGCGCCCGCCGCGAGACTGCCACGCACCGCCATGGGAACACGCCGGTCCGCCCGGCCCGGACCTTCGACGGCGCTCTGTGTAAGGTCCGCGTTCGGCCCACGACTAACGGACTGTCATCGCGGCGAAGCGGACGGCTTCACGATGCACCAACACAGGCAGTATCCAAGGGAGGATCCAGATGAACAGCAAGACCGCGACCTTGTCGGCGATCACCGGCCTGCTGGCTCTGGGAACCGTAGCGACCGTTCCTGCAGCGCAAGGTGCGCCGGCGTTCGAACAGTGCTTCGGGATCGCCAAAGCTCACATGAACGACTGTGCCGCCGGCAGCCATTCCTGCGCCGGCACGGCCACCACGGATAGACAAAGCGACGCCTTCGTGTTGCTACCAAAAGGTGTTTGCTCCAAGATCGCCGGGGGCGGAACAACTCCCCGGGAAGCGGAGAACGCCCAGCGCAACACAGCCGACCCGAGCTGACACACCCGTGGCCGCGGCGCACTGTCCCATCCGGGGTATCGCGACCGCCGGCTCACGGATCACATAGCACGCAAACAACCAACTAGGAGAGCAAATCATGCGTGATACTCGACTGATCATGAGCGCCGCCCTTACCGGACTGGTGGCATTCGCCGCCGGTGCCTCCACCCCGGCAATGGCTGCGAACAATGCGTCCATGCAGAAGTGCTACGGCATCAACAAGGCGCATATGAACGACTGCGCGAGTGCCGATCACGGCTGCAAAGGCATGGCCACCAAGGCGCGGGACCCCAAGTCGTTCGTCTATGTCCCCAAAGGCGTATGCCAGAAGATCGCCGGCGGCAGCACCATGGCCGGCAAGAGTGGATCCGGCGGCATGGGCGGCAACGGCAGCATGGGTGGCGGCGGTATGTAAGCCACACCGGCCACGCCGCCGCTCATCGGCAGCGGCCTGTACGGCCGGCGGAACGTCCGGCGACCCTTCGGTCGCCGGACCGCACCGCCTCAGGAGTGAATGGATCGTGAGCAAACCGCCCACCCATGATGCCGCACCGTCCGGCGTGCCCTGTCGTGCCGGAATCGGACTGCGCGCGCCCCATTACCGACCGGTGCTCGAAAAACGACCGGATCTGGGCTGGCTGGAGGTGCACAGCGAAAACTACTTCAGTGCCGGGGGACCCGCCCTGCACTATCTGGAACGCATCCGCGAACACTACCCGCTGAGCCTTCACGGGGTGGGGTTGTCCCTGGGCTCGGCCGATCCTCTGAACCCACACCATCTGCAGCGGCTGCGCGGACTCGT